>NZ_BACZ01000258.1 GCF_000333375.1 Curtobacterium sp. B18 | reverse complement strand
CGCGATGACGGCGAGGATCATGTCCTTCGCCGTGACCCCGGGTCGGAGGGTGCCCTCGACCGTGATCGCCATGGTCTTGAAGGGCTTGAGCGGCAGGGTCTGGGTCGCGAGGACGTGCTCGACCTCGCTCGTGCCGATGCCGAAGGCCATCGCACCGAAGGCCCCGTGGGTCGAGGTGTGCGAGTCGCCGCAGACGACCGTGATGCCCGGCATCGTCAGGCCGAGCTGCGGGCCGACCACGTGGACGATGCCCTGCTCCTTGTCGCCCAGCGAGTGCAGGCGGACGCCGAACTCCTCGCAGTTGCGGCGCAGCGTCTCGATCTGGGTCCGGCTGGTCGGGTCCGCGATGGGACGGTCGATCGCGAGCGTCGGGGTGTTGTGGTCCTCGGTCGCGATGGTCAGGTCGAGGCGGCGCACCGGCCGACCGGCCTGGCGCAGGCCGTCGAACGCCTGCGGGCTCGTGACCTCGTGCACGAGGTGGAGGTCGATGTAGAGGGAGGTCGGGGTTGCCGTCCTCGCCCTTGACCACGACGTGGTCGTCCCACACCTTCTCGGCGAGCGTCTTTCCCATCGGGTGCGACCCTTCCTCGTTGTCGTCGACGAACCGCTGTCGCGGTTCGGTGCGGCGAGTCTAGCAGGTTGGTATACCAACGTGCTCCCGCGCCGACCGGCGGCCTGGAGGCGCGGGCCGACTCCGCGACACCCGTCGCGGTGGGAAGATGGTCACGACATGACGACCCCTGCGCACTCGACCCGGACCATCAACCTCGAGGGCGCGGCCCGCGCCGCGGTCGCCGGCGGCGCCCCGCTCGCACTGCTCATCGCCCTCGACATGCCCGGGTACGCCGCCTTCGCCATGTTCGCCGGCTTCACGGCGATCTTCGGCGCCACCGAGCCCTACCGGCAGCGCGCGGTCACCACCGGGGTCGCCGGTGGCATGCAGGCGCTGTGCATGACCGCGGGCATCGGGGTCGCCCTCGCCGGCGGGCAGCTCTGGATGCAGGCCGTGGGGCTGGTCCTCGTGCTCGTCGTCGCCGTCGGCACACTGAGCGTGCTCCGCACGATCCCGGCCCAGCCGATCTTCCCGGTGTTCGCGTTCCTCGTGTCGTCGCTCGTCCCGGTGCGCCCGGCGGACGTCCCCGTCATCGCGACGATCATCGTCTGCTCGGTCGTGTGGGCGTGGCTCGTGGCGATGTCCGGCTCGGTGCTCCGGCTGGTGCTCCACCCGCGGGCACCCCGCCGGTTCCGGCCGCTGGCGGAGCGCAAGCACCGTTCGCTCGCGGTGCTCCGGACGCCCGCGCTGTGGGAGACCGTGGCCCTCAACGTGGTCGGAGCGCTCGTCGCCGGGGCCGTCGCCGAGACGATCCCGGGGCTCGGGCACCCGTACTGGGCGGTCATCGCGGTCGTGTCGACGCTCCCCGCGCTCCGGCAGCGGCACACGGTGTTCCGCGCCTTCCAGCGGTTCATCGGCACGATCGGCGGCACCGTGATCGCCGTGGGGATCCTGCTGCTGGAGCCGTCGGCGTGGTGGATCGTCGTGATCGCCGTCGTCGGCCAGTTCTTCGCCGAGATCTTCGTCGCCCGGCACTACGCCGTGTGCCTGCTCTTCCTCACACCGCTCGCCCTCGCCGTGTCGTGGCTGAGCCTGCCCGAGGCGCCGGAGCTCCTCGCGCTCGACCGCGTCGCGCAGACCACCCTCGGAGCGCTCGTCAGCGTCGCACTGCTGTTCGTGGGGCGTGGGATCGAGCGGCGGCGCGGTCGCGCGCTGGGCGCGACGAGCGCGATCCGCACCGTCTGACCCGCGCGCGGCGCGGCGCCCGCGCCCGCGCGCGGCGCGGCGCCCGGCGTACCTGGTCGAACCGGGCGTACCTGGTCGTTCCTTCCGACCAGGTACGCCCGGTTTCGCTCGCCACCGCATGCGACATGGGAAGGAACGGGCGCTGACGACGGACGGGAGGCGCGTGGCGGCGCCGACCCGCGCCTCCCGTCCGTTCGTGGTCGCGACCACCGCGCCGTGCCTCCGCGAGGCGGACCACCGCGTCAGTCGCGCGGCTGGATGTTCCAGGCGTCGATGACCGGGCGGCCGTGCTCGTAGCCGAGGACGCTGACGGTGGCCGTCCCGAGCTTCAGCACGGCGCCGTCCTGAGGGGCGAGCCGGATCCACGCGGCGCCGAGGGCACGCAGGACGTGACCGTGCGCGACGATGACGGCGTCCTGCCCCTCGGCGAGCACCGGCCGGACCTGGTCGAGCACCCGCTCCACGCGCACCCGGACCTCGGCGGCGTTCTCGCCGGGGGTGTCACCCGCAGGGACCCCGTCGGCCCAGAGGTCCCACGGACCGTGCCGGAGCACCTTGATCTGCGGCGTGGTGAGTCCCTCGTAGGCGCCGTAGTCCCACTCGTAGAGGTCCTCGTCGAGCTCCGGGTCGAGCCCGATCAGGGCGGCCGTGTCTCGGGCGCGCTGGAGCGGGCTGGACAGCGCCAACGCGAACGTGCGGTCCGCCAGGTACCGGCCGGCGCGCTTCGCCTGCTCGATCCCGTTGTCGGTGAGCGGGATGTCGGTGCGGCCGGTGTGCTGCCCGCTCTTCGACCACTCCGTCTCTCCGTGACGGACGAGGACGAGTTCGCCGGGGCGTTCCGAGGTCATGTGTTCCTTCCGAGCCAGAGGCCGAGCGCGGCTGCGCCGACCGAGACGACGAGCATCCCGAGGCCGTTCAGGACGGCGAGCCGGGGCTTGCCGGATCGGAGGAGCTGTACGGTCTCGACGCTCGCCGTCGAGAACGTCGTGTACCCACCCATCATGCCCGTTCCGAGCACGGCGACCGACGCGAGCGGGATCGTCCCCGCCTGGCCGAGGCCGGTCAGGACCCCGAGGACGAGCGATCCGGTGACGTTGATGACGAGGGTGCCGAGCGGGAAGCCGGAGACGCGGGCCTTCACGGCGCCGTCGAGGACGAACCGCAGCGCGGCACCGACGCCCCCGCCGACCGCGACGAGGAGCAGTTCGAGGGGGCTCACCGGTCGCCCCCGGTGGTGTCCGCGGACTGCGCCGGTGCGGCGGTCGTCCGGGGCCGGACGAGCGCCGCGACCCACAGGCCAGCGACGACCGCGACGAGCCCCGCCGCGACGCTGAGCAGCGCGTACCCGCTCCCGGCGCCCCAGCGTCCGGCGTCGAGCAGCTGCGCGGTGTCGTCCGCCAGCGTGCTGTAGGTCGTGAAGCCGCCGAGCACCCCGGTGCCGACGAACAGCCGGAGGGTCCGGCGTCGGCCGACGTCCGGGCCGCGGTGGGCGAGTGCCTCGAGCAGCAGCCCGAGGACGAAGGCCCCGGTGACGTTGATCGTGAGGACCGCCCAGCTGACGCCGTCGTGCGCCGGGAACGCCTCGGCGAGGACCGCGCGGACGCCGGTGCCGAGGGCGCCGCCGACCGCGACCGTGGCGAGGGCGGACCAGCGGAGGTGGACCGGTCGGTCCGGACGGGTGTCGGTCTCCTCGACCTCGACGTCCGGGTCGATCGGGATGTTGCCGGAGTCGGTCGGGCGTCGTCGGTGGTCGTCGGTCACGGTGCTCCTATCGCCGAGCACGCCGGATCGTCTCCGCGCGTGCGGTGTTCTCGGGATAGGGACCGTTGGCGGGTGACCGCGGTTGGGTCCGGCAGGCCCCACTGCCGGGTCTGACGACGGGATCAGACTAGCGCGTCGGCGCGGGGTGGTCCGCGACGGCCGCGATCCCCTCGATCTCGACGAGCTGGTCGTCGTAGCCGAGGACGGTCACCCCGAGCAGCGTGCTCGGCACGTCGTGGTCGCCCATCGCGGCGCGGACGACCTGCCACGCCGCCACGAGGTCCGCCTGCCGCGTCGAGGCGACGAGGACCCGGGTCTGCGCGAGGTCGGTGACGCCGGCACCGGCCGCGGCGAGCGCGGTCGTGAGGTTCTCGACGCACTGCGCCGCCTGGGCGCGGACGTCCCCCACGCCCACCGTGCGGCCGTCGGCGTCGAGCGGGCAGGCTCCGGCGAGGAAGACGAGCCGGCTGCCCGCGGGGACGGACGCGGCGTCCGCGTACTCCGCGACGTCGCTGAGGGCACCGGACCGGATGAGCTGCACCACACTGGTCATCGGCCCAGTGTGGCCGACCCACCGATCGGCTGGCACCGTGGGCACCACCAGACCCGGCGCGGCGGCGATCCGGGGCGCTCGACGTCGTCCCGTGCCAGGACGGGCGTCCGGCACCACAGGCACGGTCGGCCGGCGCGACCGACGACCCAGTGGCGGGTTCCCCGGCCCGGGCGCCCGGTGGTGACCTGGTACGCGGACGGCACCGTCGCCGAGTGCACGAGCATCCGGCGGGCGAGGTCGAGCATCGCCGGCAGGTCGACCCGCTCCACCGGGGTGTCGGGGTGGATCCCGCGGAGGAAGCAGAGCTCCCCGACCCAGAGGTTGCCGAGCCCGGCGACGGTGCGTTGGTCGAGCAGTGCGGCGCGGATCGTCCGGCCCGGACGAACGGCGAACCGGGCGACGGCGGCGTCCCGGTCGAAGTCCTCGTGCAGCAGGTCGGGTCCAAGCGGTCCGAGCACGCGTGCCTCGTCGGCGGTGGCGACGTGCTCGACGACGGGGAGTGCGATGCCCCACAGCGTTCGGCCGTCCTCGAACGCCATCCGCACCCGAGCCTCGGCCACGGCGTGCGCGGGGAGCCGTCGACCGGGTGCGGTGAGCGTCCACGAGCCCGTCGTGCGCATGTGCGTGTGCAGCGTCGTCCGGTCGTCGAACCGCGTGAGCAGGTGCTTGCCGTGGGTCGCGTGGCCGACGACGGTGCGGCCGCCGAGCGCGCGACCGGCAGTGGGCCCGCCACGGAGTTCGCCGGACCGGATGAGCGCACCGTCGACCTGCCGCAGTCGCGCGGCGAGGCGGAACACCGAGTCGCCTTCGGGCATGCGGCGACCGTACCGGGGGCGACTGACACCGGCGACGGAGCCCCGTGGACGACGAAACGCCCCCCGGCGGACCGGAGGGCGTTCGTGGTGGTGTGACCCCAGCGGGATTCGAACCCGCGTTACCGCCGTGAGAGGGCGACGTACTAGGCCGCTATACGATGGGGCCGTCACACATGGGAATCCCCCGCCCTGGAGCGGGGGTCATGGTCGTTGCCGGAGTCGGAGGCTAGCCACCTGTGGTGACCCCAGCGGGATTCGAACCCGCGTTACCGCCGTGAGAGGGCGACGTACTAGGCCGCTATACGATGGGGCCGTTCCGACAACTCGACAAGTATGGCACAAGCGGTCCGCCGTGCCAAAACGAGGCGTGTCGCCCGGGTGCGCCGCCATGCCGCGGCGGGCATGTGCGCTCAGATCGTGAACGATTCGCCCGGCTGCAGCACGACGAGTGAGCCGGACGGCTCCACCGCCTCGCGGAGGCGACCGGTGTGCATGTCGAGGCCGACGTCGGACAGGGTCGCCTCGTGCACGGGGTAGGCCCGCCGGGGTGCGACCGCGAGCACGTAGTCCATCATCTCGGCGACCTTGAGCCACGGGGCACCGACGGGCGCGGCGAGGACCTCGACCGGCACGTCGGGGACGGTGTACGAGTCACCGGGGTGGAACAGCCGGCCGTTCACGAGGACACCGGTGTTGTCGACGACCGGGACGCTCGAGTGGATCACGTTGTGCCGCGTGCCGTGGAAGGTGAGGTCGAACGGGCCGACGGTGCGCCGGTCCCCGGCCGTGACGACGTCGACCGCGACGACCCCGTCGAGGGCACGCGCGACCCCGGCGGGGCCGATGACGACGGCTCCGGGACTGCCGTCGAGGATGCGCCGGACCTGGTCGGGCGTGACGTGGTCGGGGTGCTCGTGGGTGACGACGACGGCGACGACCCCGGTGACGTCGACCGGGCGGGTGAAGCCACCCGGGTCGAGGACGAGGCGTGCGGTGCCCTCGGTGACGACCTGGCAGGCGTGCTCGAGCTTGGTGACCTCCATGCCGGCGACCCTACGCGGCCGGTGGGTCCTGGAGCCGCACCGGCCCGGTCGTCGACCGCACCACGAGGTGTGCCGGGGACGCCGACAGCGGGCCCGCGACGCCGCCGTCGACCTCCTCCAGCACCGCCCGGGCGGCGACCCGCCCCTGCGCCACCGGGTCCTGGGCGATCGTGGTCAGACCGGCGACCTCGCCGTACTCGTGGCCGTCGATGCCCATCACGGACACGTCGCCGGGCACCTCGAGGCCGGCTCGACGTGCGGCGAGGACCACCCCGAGCGCCATCTCGTCGGACGCGCAGAAGACCGCGGTCGGGATCGCCGCACCGCGGGTCCGGTCGAAGAGCGCCGCTCCGGCGTCGGCTCCCCCGGCGAAGGAGAACCGGCCGTCGAGGATCCAGTCCTCGCGGACGGCGATCCCCCGTGCAGCCAGCGCGTCCACGAAGCCGTCCCGCCGCAGCCACGGCACCGCGACGTTCATCCCGGCCTCGTCCTGCCCGCCGACGTACGCCACGTCCCGGTGGCCGAGGCCGCACAGGTGATCGACGGCGACGGCGGCGACGACGACGTCGTCCACGCCGACGTTCCGGAGCCCGGGCGCCGGCCCGCCGATCACGATCATCGGGTGGCGTGTGAGCTCGAGCTCGGCGCGCTCGGTCTCGTCGAGCACGAGCGAGAGCAGCACGAGCCCGTCGACGCGGTGCCGGAGCATCGAACGGCGGAACGCCCGGTCCCGGTCACCACCAGGACCGCCGAGGTTGTACAGCACCAGGTCGTAGCCGGCCCGCCGCAGCTCGGCGTCGACCCCGCCGAGGGCCTTGACGTAGAACCACCGGTCGATCACGGGGACGACGACGCCGATCGCCCGCTGACGTCCGGTGGCGAGACCGGCCGCCGCCGAGCTCGGGACGTACCCGAGCTCGTCGGCGACCCGTCGCACCTCGTCGATCGTGGTGTCCGCGACAGTCGACATCCCCCGCAGTGCGCGGGAGACCGTGGACTTCGACAGGCCCGTGACGGTCGCGATCTCCTGGATGCCCATGGACCGGCCCGGGAGGCCCGTCACCGGTCCGACGGCCGCCGCACGTCGGCGACGGGGCCGGCCTGCGCTCGCGCGGACGTCGGCGCACGGTCCGCCCCGTGGAACGCGTCCGCGTCCCGGCGCGTCCGGACGGCCCGGCGACCCGCGGGTGCGAGCTCGTCCCACCCGACGTGCCGGTGGACGCGTCCGTCCGGGCTGGAGGACGTCCGACGGACCGGGACCGCCGGTGCCGCGGGGGCCCCGCCGATGCCGTCGGTCGACGCCGTGCGGCGGAGCACCGACACCCGCCACCGGTCGAGGGCGACCACGCCGAGGACCGAGGCGAGGAGGGTGAGCGCCCAGCCGAGGGCCGGCCGGCCGGTGACCTCCGAGAACACCGTGACGCCGAGGAACAGGACCCCGAACATCCCGACGAAGCCGATGGCCTCCTCGATCCGGGCCGTGGGCCGGGTGGGACCGCGCTGCGCCATGACCGTCAGCCCTTCACGCCGCCGGCGGTGAGGCCGGCCACGATGCGCCGCTGGAACACGAGCACGAGGATCACGAGCGGGATCGTCACGATCGTGCCCGCCGCCATCACCGCGGTGTACGGCTCCTGGTGCGGCTGCGACCCGGCGAACGACGCGATGGCGACGGTGACCGGCTGGGTGGCGTCGCTCGAGAGCTGCGACGAGATGAGGTACTCGTTCCACGACGAGATGAACGCCAGGATCGCGGTCGTGAACACGGCGGGCGCGGCCAGCGGCATGATGATCCGCCGGAACGCCTGGATGCGCGTGCACCCGTCGATGCGTGCCGCCTCCTCGAGGTCCCACGGCATCTCGCGGAAGAACGACGCGAGCGTGTAGACCGTCAGCGGCAGCACGAACGAGATGCTCGGCAGGATGAGCGCCTGGTACGACCCCATCCACCCGATGTCCGTGAAGAGCTGGAACAGCGGGGAGATGAGCGCGACGCCGGGGAACATCGACGCGGCGAGGATCGCGCCGGCGATGACCGACTTGCCCTTGAACTCGAGGCGGGCCAGGGCGTACGCGGCGCTCGTGCCGACGAGCAGCGCGATGATCGTGACGACCGCTCCGATGAACACACTGTTGAGCAGTGCGCGTCCCAGGTGGTTGCCCAGGGCGGTCGAGAACGCCGTCGCGTAGTTGTCCAGCGTGACGTGCGTGAACCACGGGGTCGGGTCGAACGTGAACCCGACGTCGCGGAAGCTCGTCACGACCATCCAGTAGAACGGCAACAGGCACCAGACGGCGATGACGGTCGCCTGGATCCCGGTGCGCAGCTTCCGCCCGGTGTGTCGTTGCACGCGCACCTCGGTGCGGTCGACCTCGCGCTCGCGGGACCGGGTGGCGGATCGGGGTCGGTCGGCTGCGAGGCTCATCGGAGTTCACCCTTCTGCTGTGCTGCCTGGGTCTGGACGACGTTCGCGCCGAGGAACCGGACGAAGACGAACGCGACGATGAAGACGACCAGGAAGGTGATGGTGGACAGGGCCGACGCGGAGTTGAAGCCCTGCCGGATCTGGTCGACGACGAGCACCGAGAGCGACACGGTCGCGTTGCCGGAGCCGCCGCCACCGCCGGTCATGATGGCGATCAGGTCGTAGATGCGGAGGGCATCGAGGACACGGAAGAGCACCGCGACCATCAGCGCCGGCTTCACGAGCGGGAGGGTGATGTTCCAGAACCGCTGCATCGTCGACGCGCCGTCCATCTTCGCGGCCTCGTAGACCTCGTCCGGGATCAGCTGGAGCCCCGCGAGGATGAGCAGCGCCATGAAGGGGGTCGTCTTCCACGTGTCGGCGATGATGATCGCCCACCGGGAAGCCCACTCGCCGGAGAACCAGAGGACCTGGTGCCCGATCACGTGGTTGAGGACACCGTTCGCGTCGAAGATGAAGTACCAGAGCTTCGCGGTGACGGCGGTCGGGATCGCCCACGGCACGAGGATGGCCGCGCGGACGAAGGCGCGACCCTTGAAGTCGCGGTTCATGATGATCGCCATCCACACGCCGATCACCGTCTCGAGGGCGACGGTGACGACCGTGAAGAAGAACGTGTTGCCCATCGCGGTCCAGAACTGCGAACCGAGGTTGCCGGGCGGGCAGGCGGTGTTGCCGCACTGCTGGCCGAGCCAGTGCACGTAGTTGGTGACGCCGGCGAAGCCGCCCTGCACGAACAGGCCGGTCGCCTTGTCGAGTCCGGCGTCGAGCTGGAACGACTGGATGACCGCGCTGACGACGGGGTAGCCGATGACGACGGCGAGGAGCACGATCGTCGGACCGATGAGGTACACGGCCCATCGGCCGTGCTCGGCGTTGAGTCCGCCCTTGCGCCGCTTGTGCGGCTCCATGCCCGTCGGGTTGGGGATGGCGGCGGGGATCTCGGTTGCTGCTGACACGTGACGGCCTCCTTGCCGGGTGTCGGGACGCAGGATGAGGAGGACGGGAGGCGCGGGGCGGGGTCGACCCGCGCCTCCCGTCCGGTGCGGCGTGCGCCGCGGTGGACCGGCTAGTTGCCGTTGCCGCTGGTCGCCGTCTTCAGGGCGTCCTGCATGTCCTTCAGGGCTTCGTCGACGCTCTTGGAGCCCTTGAGGGCGGCGTAGGTGTTGTCCTGGATCGCCTTGGTCACGGCCGGGTAGAACGGCGTGACCGGGCGCGGCTCGGCCGACTCGATCGACTTGAGCAGCGTCGGCAGGTACGGCAGCTTGCTGGTGAGCTCGGAGTCCGTGTAGAGGTCACCGACGACCGGGGCGAGCGAGCCCTGGGTCGCGAAGAACTTCTGCGTCTCGTTCGACTCGAGGAACTCCAGGAAGTCGTGCGCGGTCGCCTTGTGCTTCGAGTACACGCTGATCGCGGCGTTGTGCCCGCCGAGCGTCGAGGCGCCGGTGCCGTCCTTGCCGGGGATCGGCGCGATGCCGAAGGTGTCCTTGACCTTCGACGAACCGTCGGTCTTGGCGAGGTTGTACACGTACGGCCAGTTGCGCAGGAAGAGCAGCTTGCCGGACTCGAACGCGGTGCGGCCCTGCTCCTCCTGGTAGGTGATCGCCTCGGCCGGGATGTTCCCGTCCTTGAACGCGTCGACCAGGTTCTGCAGACCGGCCTTGGCGTCCGACGAGTCGACGTCGGGCGAGCCACTCTTGCCCAGGACCGAGCCGCCGGAGCCGTTGATCG
>NZ_BACZ01000259.1 GCF_000333375.1 Curtobacterium sp. B18 | reverse complement strand
AATTCCGATCTCATTTCCTTTGGCTTCAGGATAGGTCGGGCAGCGTTGGGTCCTGGCCACGGGTGCGCATGATCGTGCTCCTGTCGTTGAGGACCCGGCTAGGCTGGCGGGGTTGCCTTACTGGTTAGCAGAATGAATCACCGATACGCGAGCGAACGTGAAGCGACTGCTGCTGCAAAACGTCTGCGACCTGAGCAACAACATGAATGGTCTTCGGTTTCCGTGTTTCGTAAAGTCTGGAAACGCGGAAGTCAGCGCCCTGCACCATTATGTTCCGGATCTGCATCGCAGGATGCTGCTGGCTACCCTGTGGAACACCTACATCTGTATTAACGAAGCGCTGGCATTGACCCTGAGTGATTTTTCTCTGGTCCCGCCGCATCCATACCGCCAGTTGTTTACCCTCACAACGTTCCAGTAACCGGGCATGTTCATCATCAGTAACCCGTATCGTGAGCATCCTCTCTCGTTTCATCGGTATCATTACCCCCATGAACAGAAATCCCCCTTACACGGAGGCATCAGTGACCAAACAGGAAAAAACCGCCCTTAACATGGCCCGCTTTATCAGAAGCCAGACATTAACGCTTCTGGAGAAACTCAACGAGCTGGACGCGGATGAACAGGCAGACATCTGTGAAT
>NZ_BACZ01000260.1 GCF_000333375.1 Curtobacterium sp. B18 | reverse complement strand
GTCGCCGATCACGATCTCGGCCTCCTTGCGGAGGATCGGCTGGACCAGCTCCGCGATGTGTGCCTGCGGGTACTGGTTGTCGCCGTCGGTGTTCACGACGATGTCGGCACCGTGGAGCAGCGCGTAGTCGACGCCGTCACGGAACGACCGGGCGAGGCCCATGTTCGTGGTGTGGTGCACGAAGTGCCGTACGCCGTGTTCCTTGGCGACCTCGACCGTGCGATCGGTGCTGCCGTCGTTGATGACCAGGATCTCGATCTCGTCGATGCCGTCGATCTGCTTCGGGATCGAGTCGATGACGCTGGCGAGGGTGTTCTCCTCGTTGAGGCA
The DNA here is from genome assembly GCF_000333375.1 of Curtobacterium sp. B18. GTDB lineage: Bacteria > Actinomycetota > Actinomycetes > Actinomycetales > Microbacteriaceae > Curtobacterium. Next base: position 1,533 of record NZ_BACZ01000260.1, on the reverse strand, counting down.
GGGGATCTGGACGAATAGCTTCACGGGCTCGCTGGGTCTCTTTTCGGGAGTCGGCAGTGCGCAGAACCATGACAGCCTATGCGAACTCGCGCCTTGCTAGGCTTCCCCGGTGCAGATCCGCGAACTGAAGATCCCCGGCGCGTGGGAGTTCACGCCCGTCCAGCACGGCGACGCACGAGGAGCGTTCCTCGAGTCGTACCGTGCCGACGTCCTCGAGGAGACGGTCGGTCACCCGCTCGACCTGCGGCAGGTGAACATGTCGATCTCGTCGGCCGGCGTCGCGCGGGGCATCCACTACGCCCTCGTCGCCCCGAGCCAGGCGAAGTACGTCACCGCGGTCCGCGGGGCGTTCATCGACTACATCGTCGACATCCGGGTCGGCTCGCCGACCTTCGGCCAGTGGGACTCGGTCCGCATCGACGACGTCGACCGCCGGGCCGTGTACCTCTCCGAGGGGCTCGGGCACGCGATCGTCGCGCTCGAGGACCGCTCCACGGTGAACTACCTCGTCAGCGCGCACTACGACCCCCAGCGCGAGAAGGGGATCACGATCCTCGACCCGACCGTGGGCCTCACCCTGCCGGACGGCATCGGCGAGCCGGTCCTCTCCGAGAAGGACACGAACGCGCCGACGCTCGAGCAGGCGGCCGAACAGGGCCTCCTGCCGACGTACGAGGAGTGCGTGGCCTACACCGAGTCCCTCCGCACGACGAAGTAACGAACGAAGGAAGACGATCCCGATGAAGGGCATCATCCTCGCCGGGGGTTCCGGCACCCGCCTCTGGCCGATCACGAAGGGCATCAGCAAGCAGCTGATGCCGATCTACGACAAGCCGATGGTCTACTACCCGCTGTCGACGCTGATGATGGCGGGCATCCGCGAGGTCCTCGTCATCACGACGCCGGAGTACAACGACCAGTTCCGGGCGCTGCTCGGCGACGGCTCGGCGCTCGGCATGGACATCCAGTACGCCGTGCAGCCGAGCCCGGACGGCCTCGCGCAGGCGTTCGTCATCGGCGAGGACTTCATCGGCGACGACAGCGTCGCGCTGGTCCTCGGCGACAACATCTTCCACGGCACGGGCCTCGGCACGAACCTCCGCAAGAACACCGAGGTCGAGGGCGCGACGATCTTCGCGTACCACGTCGCCGACCCGAAGGCCTACGGCGTCGTCGAGTTCGACGACAACTTCACCGCCGTCTCCATCGAGGAGAAGCCGACCGAGCCGAAGTCGAACTACGCCGTCCCCGGTCTATACTTCTACGACAACAAGGTCATCGAGATCGCGAAGACGATCGAGCCGAGCGCCCGCGGGGAGCTCGAGATCTCGACCGTCAACGAGCGCTACCTCGAGGCCGGCGAGCTCGGTGTCCAGGTCCTCGACCGCGGCACCGCCTGGCTCGACACCGGCACGTTCGAGTCGATGATGCAGGCGTCCGAGTACGTCAAGGTCATCGAGGACCGCCAGGGCTTCAAGATCGGCTGCATCGAGGAGATCGCCTGGCGCAACGGCTGGATTCACGAAGCGCAGC
>NZ_BACZ01000261.1 GCF_000333375.1 Curtobacterium sp. B18 | reverse complement strand
GCACGTCCGTCGTCGCCGACAGGCGATCGGACCCGAAGTCCCAGAACGCGTGCAGCAGCACCGGAGGAGCAGGCTCCCGGTCACCCGACGTGCGACGTACAGCGTCGAACCGAAGGACGCCGCGAACACGACCTGCACCAGCGTTGCGCCGAGCCCGGCACCGGCGAGGGCGTTGAGCAGGTGCAGGACCCCGAAGAGCACGCACGAAGCGATCCACACGCCGAACTCAGGCAGGCGCCGCCGCAGCCCGACGAGCAGCACCCCGCGGGTCATCAGCTCCTCGAACACCCCGACGAACAGCACCCCCACGGCGAGCAGCAGGAAGTACCGGACGGGGAGCGCCGACCAGTCCACGAGGGGCAGCCGCACCACGCAGACCACGGCGACGAGGATCGGCGCGACCGCGGTCCAGCGCAGGTGCGTGCGCGTCGGGTCGACCGTCGCGATGCGCCACCAGCCGAGCCCGGTCACGACGAGGCAGAGCGCGACGGCTCGAGCGGACGCTCCTCGTCCCACGAGCCCTCACTGATGGAGCCGTAGACCTCGTCGGTGGAGACGTGCACGAAGCGCTCGGTGCCGTGCCGGAGCGCGGCGTCGAGCAGGCGCTGGGTGCCCACGACGTTGGTCTCGACGAAGATGCCGGAGTCGCGGACCGAGCGGTCGACGTGGGACTCGGCGGCGAAGTGCACGATGGCGTCGATGCCGGGGACGACCTCGTCGAGCTTCGCGGCGTCGCGGATGTCGCCCTGCACGAAGGTGTAGCGCGGCGAGTCGGCGACCGGCGCGAGGTTGTCGAGGTTGCCCGAGTAGGTCAGGGCGTCGTAGACGACGACCTCGGCGCCCTCGAGTCCGGGGTACGCGTCCTGCAGGGTGCGACGGACGAAGTTCGAGCCGATGAAGCCGGCTCCGCCGGTGACGAGGATCTTCACGAGGTCAGGTTCCTTTTCGGAGTCGGTGACGGTGGATCGATGGACGAGTGTAGCGGGGCGGACCCGGACGCCGTGGTCCGCCGGGCCTCGACGAGCGCCCAGACGCCGGCGGCCACGGCCAGCAGCAGGACCACGGCGAAGCCGGAGCGGCCGGCCGAGGTGAGGTTGACGAGTCGGCCGAGCCCGGCGACGGTGACCTGCAGGTGCGTGTTCTCGTAGAAGCCGCGGTAGGCGACCGTCAGCCCGTAGAGCCCCACGATCGGGAACGTCCAGGTCAGGATGCGAGCGAGACGGGCCCGCTCCGGAGCGCTCGTGACGAGGTTCCGCCACGCCACCGCGCTCACCACGACGAGCGGCACCAGCCCGATGAACAGGTAGCGTCCCTGCGCTCCGGCGATGAGCTGCGTGTCGTCGTACGAGGCGAAGTTGTTCTGCAGCTGGATCACCAGGGTGATCGCGGGCAGCACGAGCATCACGATCGCGGTGGTCCGGTTCGCGGTGCGTCGGAACGCCCAGCCCACGATCACGGCCAGGGCGACGACGGTGAGCGAATCGGTCAGGATCTGGCTCATCGGGTAGCGCAGCGCGCCGAACTGGCCCCAGAACGACGAGGTGAGGCGGTCCCACTCGACGTTCATGAACTCGCCGAAGTTCGCGCTCGTCTCACGACCCCACGGCTTGTCCTGCCGGACGGAGCTGACACCGTCGGGCTGCAGCGTGCCGAACAGGACGAGGTTGCGGATCCACCACCAGGACCCCAGCGCGGCGACGATCGCCCCCGCGACGGCGGTCCGGCCGATGCGTGCACCCCAGGACAGCGTGCCGTGGCCCGCGACCAGCAGGGCGACGGCGACGAACGGCACCGTCGGCAGGCCGGTGCCCTTGACCGAGCAGACCGCCGCGACGGCGACACCGAGCCAGACGGCGATCCGCCACCGGTGGTCGCCCGTGAGCGCCCGGGCGGCGAGCCACGAGATCACGGCACCGAGAAGGATGACCGGTGCGTCGTTCGTGACGGAGGACCCGATCTGCGCCAGCTGCGGGACGGCGAACAGCGCGAGGGCGCCGACGACCGCGGTCCGGGGCGAGCGGGTGACGCGCCGCACGGTGGCCCAGGTGAGGGCGGGCAGGGGGAGCAGCAGCACGACGTCCATGAGGCGCAGGGCCATCACGCCGACGTCCCACCGCAGGTGGAAGAACCCGATGCCCTTGAGCACGAGCGCGCCGACGCCGTAGTAGGTCGGCGGGTGCTGCGTCATCTGGTTGACGAAGTCGTGGTTGCCCGGGTTCTCGGCGGTGAGCTGGGCGACCGTGTCGCGGTTCGCGGCGGCGACCGTCGTCGACTGCCCCTGTTCGACGTACGTCGTCGCGAGCAGGTCCATGTCGCCGGGTGCGGGCCACCCCTTGCCCAGGGCGAGCTGTTCTGCGGCGTCGAAGTGCGCCGCCTCGTCCGGGGCCGCGAACATCGGCGTCAGGAAGGCCCAGAGCGTGAGCAGCAGCGCGAACGCCGCGGTCAGTGCGACGACGGTGCGTCGTTCCCCCCGGGACACCGGCAGTGCGGCGGTGCCCTCAGTCGCCATAGCGCTGCAGCTTCTGCAGGTCGAGCTGTTCCTCGGCCAGCGTGCGGTTGAGCCTCGTGAGGTCGGCGACGACGCCGATCACGACGCTGAGGACCGCGGTGATGAGCAGGACCACACCGAGGATGATCGACTGCAGGTGGTTGCCGCCGGTCTGCATCGCGAGGAGCACGAGGTAGCGCACGAGCGGCCAGAGGCCGAGCGCGCCGAGGATCGCCGCGACCCAGAGGAACAGTGCCATCGGGCGGTACATCAGGTACACGCGGGCGATCGCGGACCCGGACTGGAACATGTGCTGCCAGATGTTCTTGAACAGGCGGGACTCGCGGGTCTTCGGGTTCGTCGTGATCGGGATCGACGCGATCGCGAGGCGCTTGTACCCGGCCTGCACGATCGTCTCCATGCAGTAGCTGAAGCGGGTGACGATGTTGAGGCGGATGAGCGAGTACTTCGAGTACGCGCGGAACCCGCTCGCGGCGTCCGGCAGGTCGAGCCCGGCGGCGCGGGAGGCCACCCACGAACCGAAGCGCTGCATGAGCTTCTT
>NZ_BACZ01000262.1 GCF_000333375.1 Curtobacterium sp. B18 | reverse complement strand
ACACCCGGTTCACCACCACGGCCGACGGCGCCGGGGCGTGGAGCGTCGACGCGACCGGTTTAGCACCCACGGGCACCTACACGGTGAACGCGAGCCAGAGCGTCGAGGGCGTGGTCACCGCTGCGATCCCGACCACCTTCCTGGTCGTCACGGCAGCGCCGCTCGCGATCACGGCGCCGACCACGACACCGATCACGGTCGCGGGCGACGCCGTCCGCCGTGACGTCACCGTGTCGGGTGCCGGCCAGCCCGGAGCCACCGTGACCGCCGGTACCGACGGCGAGGACGACCAACAGACGACGGTCGCCCCGGACGGCACCTGGTCGGTGACCTTCGCCGACCTCGGCGTCGGCGAGCACCCGGTCTCGGTGACGCAGACCCTCGCCGGCACGGTCTCCTCCCCGGCGACCTCCGCACCGGTCACGCGCACGGTCACGATCGAGGCCGCCGACGCCGTGCGGGTGACGACGCCGGCCGACGGAGCCGTCCTGCTCGTGCCGGACGCCGGCGCGACGCGCGACGTCACCGTCACCGGGACGGCCGAGCCGAACGCTCTGGTCTCCGTGCGACTCGGCGCCGACGCGGTCAGCACCACCGCGGACGGAGACGGCGCGTGGACCGTGACGTTCGGCGGGGTCGGTGTCGGTGACCCGACGCTCACCGCGAGCCAGACCGTCGGCGGGACCAGCGCCTCCAGTCCCGCGCAGACCGTCTCCGTGCGCGCCGGGACCGCGCTCACCCTGACGACGCCCACGGACGGCACCGTCCTGACGGTCGCCGACGCGGCCGGAACGGCCGACGTGCTGGCGGCCGGACGGGCACAGGGCGGCGCCACCGTCACGGTGACCCTGTCGAACGGCGACTCCGACGAGGTGACCGCCGCTGCCGACGGCGCCTGGGAGACGACGTTCGCGGACGTCCCGGTCGGCGACCACACGGTCCGCGCGACGCAGGTCGTCGGCGGGCAGACGTCGGCACCCGTCACCGCGGCGGTGTCGGTCCGTGCCGGTGCGCCGCTCACGGTGACGACCCCGGCCGGGGCCGCCTCCGTGACGGTCGCCGACGACGACGCGACGACCGACGTGCGGTTCGCCGGCACCGGCCAGCCCGGGGCGACCGTCACGGTCGACCTCGGTGCGGGCGGGACGGCGACCGCGCGGGTCGACGACGACGGGAA
>NZ_BACZ01000263.1 GCF_000333375.1 Curtobacterium sp. B18 | reverse complement strand
CCTCCCGTCCGCCGGGTGGTGCCGCGTACTGCACGGTGCGGTGTTCGTCGGCTGGTGCTGGGTTGGTGGCTGGGTGCGCGCTTGTAGCGCGGCACGATGCGGTCAAGTTCGCACGGGGTGACGAGGGGCGCACGGTGCGGCCGGGTTGGTCAGTCCGCCTTCCTCGCACGGGGTGACGAGGTGCGCACGGTGCGGGCGGGAGGCGCGGGGTGGGCTGGCGCCGCGCCTCCCGTCCGCCGGGTGGTGCCGCGTACTGCACGGTGCGGTGTTCGTCGGCTGGTGCTGGGTTGGTGGCTGGGTGCGCGCTTGTAGCGCGGCACGATGCGGTCAAGTTCGCACGGGGTGACGAGGCGCGCACGGTGCGGCCGGGTAGGCCCGTCCGCCTTCCTCGCACGGGGTGACGAGGTGCGCACGGTGCGGGCGGGAGGCGCGGGGCGGCCTGGCGCCGCGCCTCCCGTCCGCCGGGTGGTGCCACGCACTGCACGGTGCGGTGTTCGTCGGCTGGTGCGGGATTGCTGGCTGGGTGCGCGCTTGTAGCGCGGCACGGTGCCGTCAAGCTCGCACGGGGTGGCGAGGCGCGCACGGTGCGGCCGGGTTGGTCAGTCCGCCTTCCTCGCACGGGGTGGCGAGGGGCGCGCGGTGCGGACGGGAGGCGTGGGGCGGCCTGGCGCCGCGCCTCCCGTCCGGCGGGTGGTGCCGCGCACTGCACGGTGCCGTGTTCGTCGGCTGGTGCGGGGTTGGTGGCTAGGTGCGCGCTTGTAGCGCGGCACGGTGCGGTCAAAGTCGCACGGGGTGGCGAGGGGCGCACGGTGCGGCCGGGTAGGCCCGTCCGCTTTCCTCGCACGGGGTGGCGAGGTGGGCACGGTGCGGCCACGGGCCGGAACCCCGCCGCGGCGCTCAGCGGAGCGACGCGACCGCCGCGGGGATGGGGGTGTCGCCGCTCGTGACCTCGAACTGGACCCCGACCGCGGTGTCGTCGACCAGGGCGTGGAGCACGACCGCTGCGACGTCGGCACGGGGGATCGACCCACGGGGGACCGTGCGGCCGACGTCGACCGTGCCCTGCGGCGGCGTGTCGAGCAGGCCTCCCGGTCGAACGATCGTCCAGCGGAGGCTCCGGGCACGGATGTTCGCGTCGGCCTCGGCCTTGGCGCGCAGGTAGACCTGGAAGACGTCGTCCTCCGATGCGGCCGGGACCACCGCGCGCTGCGGGTCGTACGCGTCCGCACCCATCGCCGAGATCATGACGTATCGCCGGATCCCAGCCCGCTCGGCGGCATCGGCAAGCAGGATCGCCCCGTCCCGGTCGACCGTCAGCTTCCGCTCCGCCCCGCTGCCCGGGCCGGCGCCGGCGGCGAACACCACCGCGTCGACGCCGCGGAGCCGGAGCCCGAGGTCGTCGTCGTCCATCTGCTCGAGGTCCGCGACGATCGCCCGCGCGCCCTGCTGCTCCACGTCCGTGACGTGGGCGGGGTTGCGGACGATGGCGACGGCGTCGTGGCCGGCGTCGGTGATCTGGCGGGCGAGGAGGAGGGCGATCTGGCCGTGGCCCCCGGCGATGGCGATCTTCATGTGTCCGATCATGCCCGTCGCGTCCGGTAGACTTCTCGGCGGCTCCTCACGTGACGCCATCCAGGCCAACTCCCCCAGGGCGGAAACGCAGCAAGGGTAACCGGGCTCTGGCGGGTGCGTGAGGAGTCTTTTCTGTTTCCTGCCCGGGCGCGTGCGGTGTCGCTTCCGTTCACGGGCCGGCCGGCCGGACAACGTCCGCACGCCGGGTGTCCGTTTCGTAACGGGCTGCGGACAGCACCCTGATCGTGTGCAAAGATCACCCTCAGGAACTCCCAACCAGGGTTCCTGACCCTCCACCGCCTCACCAGCGGAGGAGTTTTCCGGATCAGGTGGCGAGCGTGCTCGCCAGGAAAAGAGACACGCATGCGCAGGCACGTGTCGCTGCGGGGTACCCGTGTACCCACGACGGCGGGCGACTGGACACGACGGATCTTCGGTGCTGGCGGCCGAGCTCGACGACGAGCATCGGACGATCGGCGTCTCCTCCTGCGCGGCGGCGTCGTCGCCACGGTGACGGCGCTCGTCGCCGCCACCGTGGCGATCCAACCCGCGGTGGCTGCACCGACCGACGTCTCCGAGGCCGAAGGGCTGCTCCTCAGCGGGTCCGGCATCGTGAACGTCGACGGCATCGCCCAGCTCGGCGGTGCCTACTCCGCGCGCGGTGCGACCACAGGCGGCGGCACCACGAACCAGCCGCTCAACGTCGAGGCCCTGAACACCGTCGGGGTCGACCTCGGGAACGACATCGACCTGCTCGGGTCGAACGGCATCCTCACCCTCGGGGTGAACGGCCAGTACGCGACGACCTCGGCGAACGGCGCCACGGCGTCCTCGGGCCTCCTGACCAACGACGGTGGCATCGGCGTGGGCACCGGGATCGGGACCGGCGCGTCGACGCTGGACCTCGCGCCGCTGTTCAGCCGGGTCGGCGCCGACACATCGGTGCTGTCCAACGCGCAGCTGCGTGTCGGAGCGCTCGCCTCGACCCTGACCGCGACGCGTGGCACGACGGTGAGCACCACGAGCGACTACCGGATCGCCGGGGCCGACCTCACGCTGACGAGTCCGGCCGTGCAGCGACTGACGACGTCGCTCCGTGACCAGCTGCGCACCGTCTCCGGTCAGGTGAACGGGGTCTTCGGTACCGGGGGAGCCCTGCAGGGCACCACCGGGACGGTGACCACCCAGATCCAGACGCTGCTGCGCCAGGCGCTGCTCGGCACGGTGAACGTCAGCGGCACCACGATCACGTCGAACGTGAACCTCAACCTCGACGACACCCTCACCCAGGTCCTCCAGCAACCGCTGACGGACGGCGCCGTGACGATCGTCCCAGCGACCGGGACCATCACGGTCGACCTCGACGAGCTCACGGCGCTCAACGGCCAGCCGGCGAACACCCCGGTGCTGACGACCGCCGCGGTGGACTCGATCAACCAGAGCATCACCACGATCCTCGGCACCCAGCTGCCGACCACGCTGCAGACGGCGGTCGTGAACACGATCAACTCCACCGCCGTCCGGGTGGACATCGCGACGAACGCCACCGTGCTCGGACAGCCGTCCGCTGCGATCGGTCTCCGGATCGACACGACGCTCGGCGCGCTCGCCGGCACCGCGACCGCGACCCCCACGGTCACCACGTCGGGCAGTGTCGCCGGACTGCCGCTGCCCCTCGGGACCGTGCTCGCGCCGGTCGTCAGCGGAACCGTCGTCCCGGCGCTGCAGGGTGCGCTCCGGCCCGTCGTCGGCGGGGCGGCCCTCGCACAGCTCGGCACCACGCTGGCGAACACGACCACCGCCGTGGCGACGGCGCTGTCCACGGTCGTCCTGCTCCTCCGCCAGGTCATCGACCTGACCGTCAACGCGCAGGACACCACGACCGGGTTCCGCGACGGCCGCGGCTCCGACCCGGGCGCCCGGAGCGTGCACGCCCTGCGGCTGTCGATCCTCCCCGGGGCGAACGTCGCGACCGTCGACCTCGCCACGTCCACCGTCCGCGCCACGGCGTTGGTCGCGCCGACGATCACGACCCCGACCGCGAACCAGGTCTTCAGCGTGCCGACGGCGTCCTCCACCCGCACCGTCACCGTGAGCGGCACCGGCGAGCCCGGCGCCACGATCGCGGTGGACCTCGGGAGCGGCCGGACCGCCACCGCGACCGTCGCGGCCAACGGGGCGTGGACCACCTCGGTGGCCAACGTGCCGACCGGCTCCTGGACGGCCACCGCGACGCAGACGGTCGGTGGTGCGGCTGCAGGCTCGGCGACGCAGCAGTTCTCGGTCGTCGCGCAGCAGGCGCTCACGATCACCGCGCCGACGGCGGGGCAGACCTTCACGACCACGGGCACCACCGCGCCGGTGACCCTGACCGGCACCGCCACCGCCAACGCCCGCATCGACATCGACCTCGGCGGCGGCCTCAGCGCCACCGGGACCGCCGCCGCGAGTGGTGCCTGGAGCATCACGGTGCCGGACGTCCCGATCGGCGAGCCGACCGCGAGCGTCACGCAGACCGTCGGGGACAGCACCTCGGCACCGGTGACCCGTGCATTCCGCGTGGTCGCGGCTGCCGGACTGACGGTCGACACCCCGACCGCGGACCAGGACTTCCCGCTTGCCGGAGACGCCCGGGACGTGCCGTTCTCCGGTTCGGCGCAGCCCGGCGCCCGGGTCGACGTCGACCTCGGTGGCGGCCGCACGGCGACGACGACCGCGAACGCCGGTGGGACCTGGTCGACCGCGGTGGCGGACGTCCCGGCGGGGGAGTACTCCGCCCGGGTGACGCAGACCGTCGGTGCGTCCACGAGCACCCCGGTGACGCGTGACTTCACCGTCACGGCGGCGGCTCCGTTGCGCATCACCGCCCCCGAGGACGGCAGCACCATCATCGTCGCCGACCCGACCTCGACCACGCCCGTCACGGTCTCCGGCACCGCCGCGCCGAACGCGCAGGTGTCCGTCGGCATCGGCGGATCCTTCACCGCGACGGTGACCGCGGACGGCGACGGCGACTGGGAGACGACATTCCAGGGCGTCCCGGTCGGCGACCGCACGGCGACCGCTCGGCAGACCGTCGGCGGGACGACCTCGGGTCCGGTGACGTCCGACTTCACCGTGGCCGCCGGCGCTCCGATCGCGATCACCGCGCCGGTACCCGGCGCCACCGTGACCGTGCTCGACGCCGACAGCACCACCGACCTCGTCGTCACCGGCACCGCCCAGCCCGGAGCCGACGTGGCGATCTCGCTCGGCGGCGGGCTGACCGCCACCGCGTCCGCGAACGGCGCCGGGGACTGGACCGCCACGGTCCGGGACGTCCCGGTCGGCCGGTGGACGATTCAGGCGACCCAGACCGTGAACGGCACCACCTCGCCGACGGTCCGTCAGGTCGTGACGGTCGTCGCGGGGGCCGCGCTCGCCGTCACCTCGCCCGCCCAGGGGGCCACGACCGCCGT
>NZ_BACZ01000264.1 GCF_000333375.1 Curtobacterium sp. B18 | reverse complement strand
TCATCGCCGCGTGCGGGTTCTCGTTCCCGCTCGTCCAGGTGATCGGCCTGGCCGCGCACGGCAAGGAGGCCGGCACCGCCGCGTCCCTCCTCGGCGCGCTGAACTTCGGCGTGGCCGGGATCATCTCGCCCGTGGTCGGGTGGATCGGCATCACCACCGCGACGCCGATGGCCGCCGTGATGGCGTGCACCTCGGCCGTCGCGATCGTGCTGCTGTGGGCGGTCGTCCGACCGCGGACGGTCCCGGCGCTCACGCACTGAACCGGCCGGTCGGCACCCGGTCCGCGACGAGCCGCGCGTCGGTCGACCGGTGCGTCGTCGCGGATGCGGTGGGGCCGGACAGGGGCGGTGCCGCGTCCATATGCTGTGGGCATGAGCGACGTGGTGGCGCAGGCACGGGCAGCGGCAGAGGCGGCGAAGCAGGCGGCCGACGAGGCCCGGCGCCTCGCGGACGAGGCGGTGCAGCGCGCGGAGGAGCTCGCCGCTCGCGTGGCCGAGCAGCAACAGGCGGGCCAGGAGGCGCAGCCCGCCTCCGCCACGGAGCCCGCGGTGGTCGACTCCCCGGCCCCGACCCAGACCCCGGCGATGGACGCGAGCGCCCCGGCGGTGGACGCGACCGCCCCGCACGCCGAGCCGGCGTCGCCGGCCCCAGCCGCGCCTCCCGAGCCGGCCACCGCCGACGGGCCGCTCGGAGCAGCCGCCGTGGACGCGATCCGCACCGGCTACGGGGTCGAGGGCAGCGCCCTGGAACTCGGCGCCCTGGTGAACGGTGCCCCGCAGCCGGACGTCCAGGTCCGGATCCCGCTCGGGATGCTGAACCGGCACGGCCTCGTCGCGGGGGCGACCGGAACGGGCAAGACGCGCACGCTGCAGGTCCTCGCGGAGCAGATCGCCGCGAACGGGGTGCCCGTCTTCGCGGCCGACATCAAGGGTGACCTGTCCGGACTGGCGGTGGCCGGCACGCCGAACGACAAGCTGCTCGCGCGGACGGCCGGCATCGGGCAGGACTGGCGTGCCGCGGCGAGCGAGGCGGAGTTCTACTCCCTCGGCGGGCAGGGGACCGGCGTCCCGATCCGGGCGACCGTGTCCGGGTTCGGACCACTGCTGCTGTCGAAGGTCCTCGGCCTGAACGACACGCAGGAGTCGTCGCTGGGGCTCGTGTTCCACTACGCGGAACAGGCCGGGCTGCCCCTCGTCGACCTGTCGGACCTCCGGAGCGTGCTGACGTTCCTGACGAGCGACGCGGGCAAGGGGGAGCTCGCCGAGCTCGGCGGGCTGTCGAAGCAGACCGTCGGCGTGATCCTCCGCGAGCTGATCACGTTCGCCGACCGGGGCGCCGACCAGTTCTTCGGCGAGACCGAGATCGACACGACCGTGTTCCTCCGCACCGCCGCCGACGGCCGGGGGATCGTCAGCCTGCTCGAGGTGCCCGGCGTGCAGGACCAGCCCGAGGTGTTCTCGACGTTCCTGATGTGGTTGCTCGCCGACCTCTTCAACGAGCTCCCCGAGGTGGGTGACCAGGACAAACCGAAGCTCGTGTTCTTCTTCGACGAGGCCCACCTGCTGTTCAGCGGCGCGTCGAAGGACTTCCTCGACCAGATCGTCCGTACCGTCCGGCTCATCCGGTCGAAGGGCGTCGGCATCTTCTTCGTCACGCAGACCCCGAAGGACGTCCCGAACGAGGTGCTCGCCCAGCTCGGGTCACGGATCCAGCACCAGCTGCGGGCGCACACCCCGGACGACGCGAAGGCCCTGCGGGCGACGGTGTCGACCTACCCGTCGAGCGACTACGACCTCGGCGAGGTGCTGACCTCGCTCGCCACCGGCGAGGCGATCGTCACCGTGATGAACGAGAAGGGTGCACCGACACCCGTCGCGTGGACCCGACTGCGCGCCCCCGAGGGCTCGATGGACCCGATGCCCGCGCCCGAGATGACCGCGCGCGTGCAGGCGTCCCCGCTCCTGGCGACCTACGGCGCACGGCTCGACCCCGACTCGGCGTACGAGATGCTCGCCCGTCGGATGGAGGCCGCCGCGGCGGACGCTGCGGCCGCCGACGCCGAGAAGGCCGCGGCCACCGCCGCCGCCGAAGCGGAGAAGGAGGCCGCGCGGGCCGCTGCCGCCGCGGCGAAGGAGGCGGCGGCGAAGGACAAGGCCGAGGCACGGGAACGGGCCGCGGCGCAGCAGGAGTACGAGCGGGCGCAGCGCGAGTTCGAGCGGGCCGAGCGCGCGGCCGAGGCGCGTCGGTCGAAGCGGACCTCGTCGCGGACCACCACGTCACGGAAGGCGGAGGACCCGCTGTCGGACCTGCTCGGGTCCGGGCTGGGCAGGACGATCGCGAAGGAGGTCGTGCAGGGGATCTTCTCGACCCTGCGCCGTCGTCGCTGAGCGAGCGCGGCGTGCTCGTGCCGGGTCAGCCGACCAGGTTCGTCGTCTCGAGCACCAGCAGCGTCGCGACGGCGAGCACCGCGACGACGCCCACGACCACGTAGGCCCCGCGCCGCTCGTACCAGGAGCGGCTGGCCGGGTAGCGCCGGACGAACGCGCGGATCGACATCGGGCGGGTCTCGTCGGTGACCTGCACGCCCAGGGCTTCCACGACGCTGTCGATGCCGGCGTCGCCCCAGGTGTCGGCACGCAGACGGAACAGGTGGGTGCCGTCGGCGTCGAGCGCGACGAGCTCACGGGTCGTCCGTTCCACCGCGCTGCCGTAGGTCGTGGCGAGGACGAGGCTGTGGACGCGCTCGCGGGGCACCCGACGGTTCGGGGTGAGGACGCCCCGCACCGTGACGGCCACCGGATCGAGACCGATGAACGCGGTGCCGAGACGCACGAAGACGACGGCCACGACGGCCGCGAGCAGGATGATCGCGGTCGCGACGACGGGCCAGAGCGGCATCGGCAGGGAGACCCAGACGAGGGCGACGGCGAGGGGGACCGCGGAGAACACGACGCTCAGGATGGTCGAGCGCACGAGGGACCGTCGCGGCCGGAGGATCACGTCGTACACGGTCGCGCTCGGCCGAGCAGCTGCCGGTGCCGTCAGGTCCCCCACGTGGACTCCTCGTCCCTCGGGTGCCCGGGCAGCGTGCGACGCTTGCCCGGAGAACGACACCCCTGCCGCTCCGTGCACCGTGGTCGACCCGTCCCGGGGTCGTCCGTCCGAGCAGTCTAGGCGACCGACGGGTACCGAGGACAGCCCGTTCCACCCCTCGGCATCGTTTCGGGGCCAGACCATGGCGAACGGGGTGCAGGGTGGTCCGCCGGGTGGGGGACCGACCCGGCCGTGCAACGAACAGAGCGCGTGACCTGGGGGGGTCACGCGCTCTGTTCGCACTGGCGGAGAATGGGGGATTCGAACCCCCGAGGGCTTGCACCCAACACGCTTTCCAAGCGTGCGCCATAGGCCACTAGGCGAATTCTCCTGACGCTGTCTTCCGACGGCGACACCCAATGGTACAGGTTCCCGGGAGTGCTCACGACCGCGTGTCGAGCGGACCGGGATCCTCCCAGATGTCGTGCCGTGTGCGCCGACTACCCTGGACGCGTGTCGACCCGCATCTACATCACGTCAGCAGAAGGACACACGGGCAAGAGCACCGTCGCCCTCGGTGTCCTCGAGACCCTCGCACGCTCGGTCGGACGGGTCGGCGTGTTCCGGCCGGTCGCGCGCTCGGTCGACGTGCCCGACTACGTGCTCGAGCTCCTCCTGCAGCACACCGCGGTCGGCATCTCCTACGACGACGCGGTCGGCGTCACCTACGACGACGTGCACGCCGACCCGGAGGCCGCGCTGGCCACGATCGTCACCCGCTTCGCCCAGGTCGAGCGGCAGTGCGACGCGGTCGTGGTGCTCGGGTCGGACTACACCGACGTGGGGAGCCCCACCGAGCTGTCGTTCAACGCGAAGGTCGCCGCGAACCTCGGCGCCCCGGTGCTGCTCGTCCTCGGCGGCCGCGACGCCGCCGAGCGCGGTGCCCGCACCCCGGAGGACATGGCCCAGGTCGCCGACGTCACGACGAGCGAGCTCCGGGCCGCGCACGCGCAGTTGTTCGGCATCGTCGTCAACCGTGCCGACCCGGACGCGCTGGCCGCGGTCGTGTCGAGCGTCCAGCACGCGGTCGCGGACCACCACCCCGACCTGCCGGTGTGGGCGATCCCGGAGGACCGGGTCCTCGTCGCCCCGACCGTCCGTGCCCTGCTCGAGGCCACCGGCGCGACCCTGGTGCGCGGCGACGAGGCGCTGCTCGACCGCGAGGCCCTCGGCACCGTCGTCGCGGGCATGAGCATGGAGAACGTCCTGCCGCGCCTGATCGAGGGCGGCATCGTCGTCGTCCCCGGTGACCGCAACGACGTCCTCATCGCCACGCTCCTCGCGAACGAGTCCGAGACCTTCCCGAGCCTGGCCGGCGTGATCCTCAACGGCGGGTTCGAGACCGCGCCGCAGATCTCCCGCCTGCTCGAAGGCCTGTCGAGCTCGCTCCCGATCGCGCAGAACGACCTCGGCACCTACGACACCGCGCTCCGGATCACCCAGACCCGGGGCCGCCTCGCCGCCGACTCGCCGCGGAAGGCAGACCTGGCCCTCGCGCTGTTCGAGCAGCACGTCGACGCCGACGCCCTGCGGGACCGGCTGCAGCTCACCCCCTCCGGCGTCGTCACGCCGCTCATGTTCGAGCACGGACTGCTCGACCGAGCCCGCGCGTACGGCAAGCGCATCGTCCTGCCGGAGGGCGAGGACGACCGGATCCTCCGCGCGGCCTCGACGCTGCTGCAGCGCCAGGTGTGCGACCTCACGATCCTCGGCGACCCCGCCGCGATCCGCACCCGCGCGACCGAGCTCGGCCTCGACCTCGATGCCGCGCAGCTGGTGTCCCCGTTCGACCCCGAGCTCCGCGAACGCTTCGCCGAGGAGTACACCCGGCTCCGCGCGCACAAGGGGATGTCGATCGAGCTCGCCCGCGACACCGTGACCGACGTCTCGTACTTCGGCACGATGATGGTGCAGCTCGGCCTCGCCGACGGCATGGTCTCCGGTGCGAAGCACACCACGGCGCACACCATCCGCCCGTCGTTCGAGATCATCAAGACCCGCCCGGACACCTCGATCGTGTCGAGCGTCTTCCTGATGGCCCTCGCCGACCGGGTCCTCGTCTACGGCGACTGCGCGGTCATCCCGGACCCCACGAGCGAGCAGCTCGCGGACATCGCGATCTCGTCGGCCGAGACCGCGACGCAGTTCGGCATCGACCCGCGCGTGGCGATGCTCAGCTACTCGACGGGCGACAGCGGCTCGGGAGCGGACGTCGACAAGGTCCGCGCCGGCACCGCGTTCGTCCGTGAGCGCCGACCCGACCTGCTCGTCGAGGGGCCGATCCAGTACGACGCCGCAGCCGACCCGACGGTCGCGTCGACGAAGATGCCCGACTCGCCCGTCGCCGGTCGCGCGACCGTGTTCATCTTCCCCGACCTCAACACGGGCAACAACACGTACAAGGCCGTGCAGCGCTCGGCCGGCGCCGTGGCCATCGGCCCGGTGCTGCAGGGCCTGCGCAAGCCGATCAACGACCTCTCTCGCGGTGCGCTCGTCGGCGACATCGTGAACACCGTCGCGATCACCGCGATCCAGGCCGGCACCGCGTCCGACGCGGCCTGACCCGTGGTGGCCGCACCGCGCCTCCAGTCCGACAAGAAAGTGACCCACCAGTGACCGCAGCGCTCGTCGTGAACTCGGGTTCGAGTTCGTTCAAGTACCAGCTCATCGAGCTCGAGGGGGAGCGGACGCTCGCCTCCGGACTCGTGGAGCGCATCGGCGAGACGACGGGGGCGTGGAAGCACACGAACGCCCTCACCGGCGAGTCGTCGTCCAGCGACTCGGCCGAGGTCCCCGACCACGCCGCCGGGTTCCAGGCCATGATCGACGCATTCGCGAAGGTCGGGCCGTCGTTCGACGAGCATCCGCCGGCCGTCGTCGGCCACCGCGTCGTGCACGGCGGCACCACCTTCGACCGCGCCACCGTGGTCACCGACGACGTCGAACGACAGATCGAGGAGCTCTCGAGCCTCGCGCCGCTGCACAACCCGGCGAACCTCGAGGGGATCCGGGCCGCGAAGCAGGTCTTCGCCGACGTGCCCCAGGTCGCCGTGTTCGACACCGCGTTCCACCAGACGATGCCGCCGCACGCGTACACGTACGCGATCCCCGCCGACCTCGCGGCGAAGTACGGGATCCGTCGCTACGGCATGCACGGGACGAGCCACAAGTACGTGTCCGAGCAGGCCGCCGAGTTCCTCGGCCGTCCCCTCGCCGAGCTCAAGACGATCGTGCTGCACCTCGGCAACGGGGCGTCCGCCGCGGCGATCGACGGCGGCCGGTCGATCGAGACCTCCATGGGGCTCACCCCGCTCGAGGGCCTCGTGATGGGCACCCGGTCCGGCGACCTCGACCCGGCCGTGCTCATCCACCTCCACCGCGAGGCCGGGCTGTCCTTCGAGGACCTCGACACCATGCTCAACAAGCAGTCCGGACTGCTCGGGCTGACCGGCAACGGCGACATGCGCGACGTGCAGGACGCGGCGCTCCGGGGCGACGAGGAGGCCGAGGCGGCGCTCGCCGTGTACCGGCACCGGATTCGTCGCTACGTCGGGGCCTACACGGCGCAGCTCGGCGGGCTCGACGCGGTCGTGTTCACCGCGGGCGTGGGCGAGAACAACGCGCTGCTGCGTCGGCGCGTGCTGGCCGGGCTGGAGCACCTCGGCATCGAGATCGACGCGGATCGGAACGAGTTGGCCTCGCGCGAGGCGCGGCTCATCTCGACGGACGCGTCGCGGGTCGCGGTGCTCGTGGTGCCGACGAACGAGGAACTGGAGATCGCCCGGCAGTCGGCCGCGGTGGCGCTGTAGGGGGCCGTGCGGCGGCGGGGGCGCGGTCCGCGGCGGGTGTTCGGTCCGCGGGGCGTCGGTGCGGGTGCGTCGGTGCGGGTGCCGGCGTCCGCGGCTTGGTCCGCACGGTGCGGCTTTCGTCGGCTGGTGCGGGGTTGCTGGCTGGGTGCGCGCTTGCAGCGCGGCACGGTGCGGTCAAAGTCGCACGGGGTGACGAGGGGCGCACGGTGCGGCCGGGTTGGTCAGTCCGCCTTCCTCGCACGGGATGGCGAGGTGCGCACGGTGCGGGCGGGAGGCGCGGGGTGGGCTGGCGCCGCGCCTCCCGTCCGCCGGGTGGTGCCGCGTACTGCACGGTGCGGTGTTCGTCGGCTGGTGCTGGGTTGGTGGCTGGGTGCGCGCTTGTAGCGCGGCACGATGCGGTCAAGTTCGCACGGGGTGACGAGGGGCGCACGGTGCGGCCGGGTTGGTCAGTCCGCCTTCCTCGCACGGGGTGACTAAGTGCGCAC
>NZ_BACZ01000265.1 GCF_000333375.1 Curtobacterium sp. B18 | reverse complement strand
GGGGCATCCGGCTCTCGGCACCCCGTGGGAGATCGGCCGGGCGATCCGCGCCGCCGTGTTCGCCGAGACCGGGCTGCACTGCTCGGTCGGCGCCGCGTCGACGAAGTTCGTGGCGAAGCTCGCATCGAGCCGGTCGAAGCCGGACGGCCTCCTCGTGGTGCCGGCGGCCGACAGCGTGGCGTTCCTCCACCCGCAGCCGGTCTCCGCGCTGTGGGGCGTCGGCGGCAAGACGCAGGAGACCCTCGAGCGCCGCGGCATCCGGACGGTCGGCGACCTCGCGACCACGCCGCTCGGCTCGCTCGTCTCCGCGCTCGGACCCGCCGGTGGCCAGCGGCTGCACGACCTCGCCTGGGGCCGCGACCCGCGGACGGTCGAGGCCGGCGTCGGTGAGAAGTCGATCGGGCACGAGGTCACCTTCGGCCACGACCTCACCGAGCGCGACGACGTCGCCCGTGAAACAGTCGGAGCCGAGTCGTCTGTGCTGACCAAGGTTCGGCGGAGCGTGAGGACGGATGCGGCCGTGTCGGCGAACAATGTCGGGTAGAAGTCGCGGGCGGGCTGCTCCCCGTAAAGCGGTGAGCTCACAATCGCGTCCGGCGTGAACAGGGCGAGCACCGCGTCTACGTCGGCTGATCCGAGAGCTGCGAGGTATGCATCGACGAGCTGTGTGAGGGTCGTTGCGGGGATGGTCATCAGTGATCGCTTTCGGAGGGGTTCGGCCCACAGCAGCTCGGGCCGGGCGACATTTACCAGCTTCCCATCACCAAAGGCGGAAGACGAACTTGGCTCGCTGGGTCCGGTTGACGACCGGCTATCGGTCGCGGGAGCGGCGCTCGGCTCGAACTCGACGTCGCGCGTCCTGCTGATCCGGCAGCGGGTTTCAGCCCATGCTCCCGCGGGCCGCGAGGAAGACGAGCACGGCGACGATAACCAGTACCACCGGCGCAAGGAACTGCAGATTCAGCATCGCTGCCCCTATCGATCGGTCGTGCCGTTTCAGACGTGGGTGGGGCATGGCGAGCAGTTGGCGACAGAGGTGCCGTCCGGTTGACAATCGGCTATTGTCCATCGCCGCGTGGCCCTCCATCGATCCGGCAAGGCCCTTGTCGGCTTGCTCGCGGGCGGCGTCGAGGATCTTGCCACGCATCCAGAGTCGGAAACCGAGGGCGATGAGGATGATCATGATTGGGCCGCCGATGAACTCCGCGAGGGTGAACTGCCAGCCCATCACGAACGCCAGGATCAGGCCGAGTTCGACGACGAGGTTCGTCGATGCGACCTCGAACGCCATCGCGGATGACAGGCTCGCGCCTTTCCGGAACAGGGCTCGTGCGAGTGCGACTGCGGCGTAGGAGCAGGACGATGACAGGGCGCCGAGTCCGGTCGCGACGCTGATCGCGCGAGGCGAGTCGTCGTGCATGAGCTTCATGATCCGGTCCGTGCGGACGACGGCTTGGATGATACCGGACAGGGCGAAGCCGAGGATGAGGGGCCAGAGGATCTCCCACCCCATGGAGCCAGCGGCTGCGAGGGCGTCGCCGAGCGCGTTGAGGATGAACATGTACACCTACTTCGTTGCGGTGCGGGAAGAGTGTCCCGCAGCGTCGTGAGAATGAGGGAGACCGGACCGGGGTCGGACCGGACCGGTTGCGCGCCGAGGAGGCGGTCAGCCTGCCTCGGCGCGCGCCGGGTCACTTGGATGCGAGCATGTCCTGCATCTGGGTGATCTGCTCGGTCTGGCTCTGCACGATCG
>NZ_BACZ01000266.1 GCF_000333375.1 Curtobacterium sp. B18 | reverse complement strand
GCAGCGCTCGCGGACATCCAGGCCGGAGCGATCCTCGCGGCGCTGCCGCTGATCATCCTCTACCTGATCTTCCAGCGGCAGATCGTCGAGGGCGTCACGGGGTCCGGCCTGAAGGGCTGACGCAACCACAGGACGGACGGGCGCGCCCCGCTCAGCGGCAACGCGAAGCGTTGCGCGGGGCGCGCCGACCGAGCCTGCGAGGGAGGCGCGGTGCCAGNNGGCACCGCGCCTCCTGTCCGTCTACGGGTCGCGCAACGCGAGGGGGCTCCTTCACAGCGGCGCGAGCCGCGTCCGGAGGAGGCAGAACTCGTTGCCCTCCGGGTCCTGCAGGACGTGCCAGGACTCCTCCCCCGTCTGTCCGACGTCGGCCGGCCGCGCTCCGAGCGCCAGCAGACGGTCGAGTTCGGCGTCCTGGTCGCGGTCCACGGGGCTGAGGTCGAGGTGGAGCCGGAGCGGCCGCGTCTTCGCGTGTTCGACCTTCGCGAGGATGATCGTCGGGGTCGCGCCGCCGAACCCAGCGGCTGGGCCGATCTCGATGTCGTCCTCGTCCCTTGCGAGTTCGACGTAGTCGAGGACCGCGCACCAGAAGCGCGACAACGCCTCGGGGTCGGCGCAGTTGAGGACGAGTTCGCTCAGTCGGCTGCTCATGCCGCGGAGGCTACCCGTCCGTCGAGCGGGCGGGCAGCCGTGACGGTCGGTGGGCGCGGGGTCCTCGCGGCCCGGGGCGGGGCGGTGCGGAGCGGCCGGATCGGCGTACCTGGCGGGAACGGGCGTACCTGGTCGGAACTTTCGGGGCAGTACGCCCGAATCGACCAGGTACCGCGGGCTCGCCCGGTCGGAACGGGCGTACCCGGCGGGAACGGGCGTACCTGGCGGGAACGGGCTTAGCCGGTGGGAACGGGCGTACCTGGTCGGAAGTTTCGGGGCAGTACGCCCGGATCGACCAGGTACCGCGGGCTCGCCTGGTCGGAACGGGCGTACCTGGCGGGAGCGGGCGTAGCCGGTGGGAACGGGCGTAGCCAGCGGGAACGCTGACGCGACCCCGGGACGGACGGGAGGCGCGGTGCCCGCTGGTACCGCGCCTCCTGTCCGTCTGTCGGTACCCCGGACGAGGGGTCGCCGGACCGCTGCGTGTTCCGGGATGATCGCGGGGTGCTGAAGACCCGCCGGCGGCTGCTGTCCGCGATCGCCGCCACCGGCGTCATGCTGACCCTGACCGGCTGCTCGGGCCACGACGCGTTCCCGAAGGACTACGGACACGCGTGGTTCGACCGGATGTCCTCGCTCCTCGGCGGTGGCAAGAGTGCAGCGGGCGGAACCGGCGGGCAGCTCCTCGTGAACGACAACGAGCGTGGAGCGGTCACGGGGTCCGCCGCGCTCGAGTACGACCTCTCCGGCCCGTACGACGT
>NZ_BACZ01000267.1 GCF_000333375.1 Curtobacterium sp. B18 | reverse complement strand
CGTCGGTCGTGCCCTCGTCGCCCCGGTCGTCCGGCTCGGC
This sequence comes from Curtobacterium sp. B18, assembly GCF_000333375.1. Taxonomy (GTDB): domain Bacteria; phylum Actinomycetota; class Actinomycetes; order Actinomycetales; family Microbacteriaceae; genus Curtobacterium. Next base: position 1,194 of record NZ_BACZ01000267.1, on the reverse strand, counting down.
GCCCGACGGAACCCGCTCGCGCCGATGCCCGCCGTCGACCCGGGCTACTACACCCGCACGGTGTCCGCCGCGGGCGAGGGCTCGTGGACGTACGACCAGCAGTGGCGACCCGACCGCGGGTCGCGAAGCTCCGCGCCGCCGGTCTCGTCCCGCTCGGCAAGACCAACATGGACGAGTTCGCTATGGGCTCGACCACCGAGTTCTCGGCGTACGGCCCGACGCACAACCCGTGGGACCTCGACCGCATCCCCGGCGGGTCCGGCGGCGGTTCGGCGGCCGCGGTCGCCGCGCACGAGGCCCCGCTCGCCCTCGGTTCAGACACCGGCGGGTCCATCCGTCAGCCGGGTGCCGTCACCGGCACCGTCGGTGTGAAGCCCACCTACGGCGGCGTCAGCCGCTACGGTGCGATCGCCCTGGCGTCCAGCCTCGACCAGGTCGGCCCGGTGTCCCGGACCGTCCTCGACGCCGCGCTCCTGCACGACGTGATCGGCGGGCACGACCCCCGGGACTCCACGAGCATCCCCGACGCCTGGCCCTCGATGGCAGCCGCCGCGCGCGAAGGCCTGCAGGCCGACACGCTGCGCGGGCTGCGCGTGGGCGTGGTGAAGGAGCTGGCCGGTGGCGAGGGCTTCCAGGCCGGTGTCACCCAGCGCTTCCAGGAGACCGTGGCCCTGCTCGAGTCGGCCGGTGCCGTCGTCGTCGAGATCGACGCTCCCTCGTTCGCCTACGCGATCAGCGCGTACTACCTGATCCTGCCGGCCGAGGCGTCGTCGAACCTCGCGAAGTTCGACTCCGTCCGCTTCGGGCTCCGCGTGACGCCCGAGAACGGCGCCACCGTCGAGGACGTCATGGCCGCGACGCGCGAAGCCGGCTTCGGGCCCGAGGTGAAGCGCCGCATCATCCTCGGCACCTACGCGCTGAGCGCCGGCTACTACGACGCGTACTACGGGTCCGCGCAGAAGGTCCGGACGCTCGTCCAGCGCGACTTCCAGGCCGCGTTCGAGCAGGTCGACCTGCTCGTCAGCCCGTCGGCACCGACGACCGCGTTCCCGATCGGTGAACGCATCGACGACCCGCTGCCGATGTACCTCAACGACCTGACGACGATCCCCGCGAACCTCGCGGGGGTCCCGGGGCATGAGCATCCCCGAACGGCTTCGCGCCCGAAGGACTCCCTGCCCACGGGGCGTCCAG
>NZ_BACZ01000268.1 GCF_000333375.1 Curtobacterium sp. B18 | reverse complement strand
CCGGACGAGGCGCTCGATCTCGCCCGCGGTCATCAGGGCGTCGTCGGGGGCGAACGGCAGGCCCGCCGCCGGCATGCAGTAGGTGCACCGGAGGTTGCAGCGCTCGGTCAGCGACACGCGCAGGTCCACGGCGCGCCGTCCGAACCGGTCGAGCAGGCCGTCGGAGGAGCCGAGCAGGGTCGCTGGTGCCATGGGCGTCAGCGTACGTCCTCGGCGGCCCCGGCACCTGACGACTGCGCGATCGCGCGTTCCCGGAAGGCGAGCCGGCGACCCCAGCGCCCCCAGTCGGCACGCCGGGTGCGCACCAGGGTGACGATCACGATGACGGCGATCGCGGCGGCGAGCCACCACCGGTAGGCGTCCGCCGACGGCCACACCCCGCGCAGGGCGATCGCGAGTCCGATCGACAGCCACTCCCAGCGGCCCGAGAGCACCACGAACGGGATGAGGAGCAGGGCGTACCAGGGGTAGCGCGGGGTCACAGCGAGGAACGTGACGCCGATCATGAGGACCTCGCCGGACCAGGGACGCGACGGGTCGGACAGGCGCCAGGCGACGAAGGCCGCCGCCAGCACGAGCAGGCCGACCACGATCGTCGCCGCGTCGCCGTGGAACACGAGCGAGACGAGGGCGAACCGGGAGCCGTCCTCGTAGCCCTCCTCCGACAGGTACCCCGGCAGGTAGCCGAGGACGTCGAGGCCGGTCGACAGCACGTACGGCACGTAGAGGAGACCGAAGAACGCGATGCCCACCGGGATCGCCCACCAGTGCCGCCACCGGCCGAGGAGGGGCGGGTACACGATCGCGGGGATGAGCTTCGTCGCCGTCGCCGCGCCGAGGGCGATCCCGCCCCAGATCGGCCGACCGAAGACGACGAGCACGGCACCGGCGGTCGCGAGGGCGGCCCCGAGGGCGTCGACGTGCGAGTTCGTCACCGCCTCGGAGGCGACGAGCGGCGACCAGGCCCAGAGCGCCGCCCACCAGGTCGGACGACCGAGCTTCCGCAGCACCGCGACGAGCCCGACGGTGACGCCGAGCGACACGACCAGCCCGGCGACCTGGAACGGCATGTACTGGGCGGTGGCCGGTACGAACGCCCGGACGAGGGCGAACCAGAGCTGGGCCATCGGCGGGTAGATCGTCACGACGTCCGGCCGGTTGATCGCGACGCAGTGCCCGTCGGCACCGTCACCGAGCCCGCGGAAGCGCGGTTCGAGCGGCTTGCACGTGCCGTCGACCTTGTCCGGGAACAGCCAGTCGGGGCGCAGACCGGACAACGCCGTCGACTGGGGCGTGTGCGCGTACGGTGAGATCCCGGCGTGCTGCACGATGCCGTCCCAGGCGTAGCGTGCAGAGTCGGTACTGGTGTTCGGCGGCCCGGCGATGGCGGCGAGCCCCACGACCAGACCACCTCCGACCACCAGCCACGTCATCCACTTCGCCGGCACGAACCGCAACGCGAGCACCGCCGCGGCGAACACCGCCCAAGCGATCAGGGTCCACGCAACGAATGGGGAACGATGACCGGACCGGAGGAACCCCAGATGCGTGACGCCGAAGGCGATGACGCCCGACAGGGCGAGCACGCCGACCACGGCCAGCACGGTCGGCAGGAGTCGGCCGGGGCGACGTCGTTCACTCATGGTCCGTCGAGGCTATCCATGGTCCGCGGGCTGCTGCTGGATGCACGATCCGTGATGGCGTCCCCGAACCGGAACGCGCGGTCGGCGGTCGTCCTCGGGCGGCTGCTCGGCATCGCCTTCCTGGTCTGCTTCGGGACCGGTGTCTTCAGCTACTTCCTGCAGGAGCCGCTGTCGTGGATGCGCTTCCCGACCCGGCCCGTGCAGCTCTACCAGATCACGCAGGGCGTGCACATCACGGCGGGCATCGCGATCATCCCGTTGCTGCTCGCGAAGCTCAACACGGTGATGCCGGCGCTCCTGCAGACCCCGCCGGTCCGCGGGCCGCTGCACCTGCTCGAGCGACTGTCGATCGCGGTGTTCGTCGCGTCGGCGATCGTGCAGGTGACCACCGGCCTGCTGAACACCTACCAGTGGTACCCGTGGCCGTTCCCGTTCAAGCAGGTCCACAACGCGCTCGCGTACGTGCTCATCGGGTCGCTCGTGCTGCACATCGGCGTGAAGCTCCGCCTGATCACCCGGTACTGGCGGAAGCGGGACTCCTACGACGAGCACGGACGCTTCGTGGTCGATCCCGACGCGGGGAGCGAGCTGCTCCCGCCGGTCCCGGCGCAGCCCGCCGCGTCGGCTCCGGGCGCGCAGCCCGGCACCCGGTACCCCCGCGGCCTCACCGGCCGCGTGCTCCGCTGGGTCGACGGCGTGCCGGCCGGAACGCCTGCCGGACCGCCGGCCGACGCGGCGGAGCCGAGCCGCGCCTCCCGGACCACCGCCGGGCAGGCGGACGGACGCCGCCAGCGTGTCGCACGTCGCGGGTTCTTCGCCGGGGTCGCCGCGGCGACCGTCGGGGTCGTCGCGCTGACCGCCGGACAGTCCTCGGTGCTCGCCGAGCCGTTCAACGTCTTCGGTGCCCGGCAGCGGCACCGCGGTCCGAACGACCTGCCGGTGAACCGCACGGCCCGCGCCGCCGGCGTGTTGGCCACCGCCACCGCGGCCGACTGGACCCTGACCGTCGTCGGCCACGACGTCAGCCGCACCTTCTCGCGGGCGGAGCTCGTGGCGCTCGGCGGGGCCGTCGCCCGGCTCCCGATCGCCTGCGTCGAGGGCTGGAGCCAGATGGCGACCTGGAAGGGCGTGCGGATGGTCGACCTGCTCGCGGCCGTGCAGGCGGCGCCGGGATCGCACGTGCGGGTGACCAGCCTCGAGCGGCACGGCGGCTACCGGATCATGGACATGGGCCCCGAGTACGCCGAGGACCCGACCACGCTCATCGCGCTCGAGCTGAACGGCGCGACGCTCGACCTCGACCACGGGTTCCCGGCGCGGATCATCGCTCCCGGACGACCCGGTGTGCTGCAGACGAAGTGGATCGAGAAGATCGAGGTGATCGCATGAGGGCCGCACGCATCGTGCTCGTCGTGGTCGGCGTGCTCGTCATCGCGTTCGGGGCGTACGTCCTCGTGACGACCGTCCGGCCGAACCGGATCTGGGGACTGGCGACCTGGCTCCTCGGGGCCGTGGTCCTGCACGACGCGATCCTGTCGCCGTTCGTCGTCGGCGCGGGACTGCTGCTGCGCCGGACCGGGCGGACGATCCGGGCGTGGGCCCTCGTCGTCGTGCAGGCGGTCGTCGTCCTCGGGAGCGTGCTCGCCCTGGTGGTCCTGCCCGAGATCGCGGCCAAGGCGCACGGGCAGAAGAACCCGACCGTGCTGCCGTTCGACTACGGTGCCCGGCTGCTCATCGTCGAGGGGGTGCTGCTGCTCGTCGTGGTGGCGGTGCTCGTGGTCGCAGCGCGGCGTCCGGCCCGACCCCGCGTGACCACTGGTTGAACCGACAACCTTTCGGTAGGGTGGGAGCATGACCGACGACACCCCGTGGCTCACCCGCGACCAGCTGCGCGCGTGGATGAAGCTCGTCGCGGTCATGGAGCTCCTGCCCGCAGCGCTCGACCAGCAGCTCCAGCGTGACGCCGACCTGACGCACTTCGACTACATGGTCATCGCGATGCTCTCGGAGACCGACTCCCGGACGCTCCGGATGTCGGCGCTCGCCTCGGCGACGAACGCCTCGCTGCCGCGGCTGTCGCACGTGGTGTCCCGGCTCGAGAAGCGCGGACTCGTCTCGCGCTGCCCCTCGACCGACGACCGGCGGGCGACCGACGTGCGGCTCACGGACGCCGGCTACGCGACCATCGTCGACGCGGCGCCGGACCACGTCCGGACCGCTCGCCGCATGGTGATCGACGCGCTGAGCGACGAGCAGGTCGGGCAGCTCGACGGCATCGCCGCGGCGCTCCTCAGCCGGCTCGACCCCGAGGGGCGCTTCGCCGCGCTGACCTACCCGCGCGACGACGACGAGCCCGCCATCTGCGAGGCCCGACTGACCGGTACGGCGACCGACTGACGCCACCGTCACGCACGCCTGCGGGCCGTGGGCGTTGCAATAGGCTCGCGGCATGACCGAGTCCGCCGCGCCGTCCGACACGTACTCCTACCTCGGACCCGCCGGCACCTTCACCGAGGCCGCGCTCAAGCTCGTGGACGCGGCGGCGGGCAAGCCCTGGCGGAGCGTGAACAACGTCGGGGAAGCGCTCGACGACGTCGTCAGCGGCCGGTCGATCGGCGCGGTGATCGCGATCGAGAACAGCGTCGACGGCGGTGTCAGTGCGACGCAGGACGCCCTCGCGCGGATCCCCGGCGTCCGCATCGTGGGGGAGTACCTCGTCCCCGTCGACTTCGTGCTCGTCGCCCGGCCCGGCACCGCGCTCGCCGACGTCCGGACCGTGAACGCCCACCCCGTGGCCTACGCCCAGACCCACCACTGGCTCGAGGCCAACGTCCGCGGACACGGGCACATCCCGGCGTCCTCGAACGTCGCCGCCGCGGCCGCCCTGCTCGACGAGCACCCCACCGCCGACGCCGCCGTCGCACCCCCGGGGATCACCGACCACTACGCGCTCGAGGTGCTGGCCTCGTCCATCGGGGACAACGCCTCGGCGGTCACCCGGTTCGTGCTCGTGTCGAAGACCCTGGCGCTGCCCGCCCCGACCGGCGCCGACAAGACGAGCGTCATCGTCGAGCTGCCGGCCGACCACCCCGGCGCCCTCGTCGACATGCTCGAGCAGTTCGCGACACGGGGGATCAACATGGGGCTGCTGTCCTCGCGGCCCATCGGCGACGAGCTCGGGCGGTACCGGTTCGTCATCGACCTCGACGGGCACGTGCGGGACGAGCGCGTGGCCGACGCCCTGCTCGGGTTGCGGCGGTTCAGCCCGCGCGTGACGTTCCTCGGGTCGTACCCGCGGGCCGACGGGGTGCGCCCCGAGGTGCCCGCCCGCTACTCGGACGTCGCGTTCGTCGAGGCGCGCGACTGGTGCGCGCGAT
>NZ_BACZ01000269.1 GCF_000333375.1 Curtobacterium sp. B18 | reverse complement strand
TGCAGATGACCTCGGCGGAGCGTGCGCCCGCGGGCGTCGCGACCGGGCTGATCCGCCTGTCGATCGGGCTGGAGCACGTGGACGACATCCTCGCGGACCTCGCGCGCGGCTTCGCGGCTGCGTCGGGATAGGTTGGGGGCATGACCACGTTGGCCGCACCGACCCGCGTGCGGACGCGCGCCCCCGGGAAGATCAACGTCTACCTGTCGGTCGGCGCGCTGCAGGACGACGGTTACCACGACGTGGCGACGGCGTACCAGGCGGTCTCGCTGTACGAGGACGTCTCGGCGGAACCCGGCGACGACTTCTCGGTGACCTTCACCGGACCCATCGACACGCGGGCGGTGCCGGTCGACGAGTCGAACCTCGCGATCCGTGCCGCCCGGCTCGTGGCCGACGCCGCCGGGTACCGCGGGGGCGTCCGGTTGACCATCGACAAGCAGGTCCCGGTCGCCGGCGGGATGGGCGGGGGATCCGCCGATGCCGCCGCGACCCTGCTCGCCGTCGACACGCTGTGGGGGACGGCGCTCGGGCGTGAGGAGCTCCTCCGGCTCGCCGCGCAGCTCGGCGCCGACGTGCCGTTCGCCTTCGCCGGCGGCACCGCGGTCGGCACCGGTCGTGGCGACGAGCTGAGCCCGGCCCTGGCCAAGGGCGAGTTCCACTGGGTCCTCGCGCTGAGCGACGACGGCCTGTCGACGCCGGCCGTGTACCGCGCCCTCGACGAGCACCGCGAGCGCTACCGCGCGGACATCGCCCCCGCGCCGACGACGCCCGTGGTCGAGGCGAACGTGCTGCAGGCCCTCCGCGCCGGCGACCCCGACCTGCTGGCGGACTGCCTGCACAACGACCTGCAGGCCCCGGCGATGCGCCTGCAGCCCACGCTCGCGACGACGCTCGAGATCGGCGAGAAGGCCGGTGCCCTCGCCGGACTCGTCTCGGGCAGCGGGCCGACCGTGGCGTTCCTCGTCGCCGACCGCGACGCGGCACTCGAGGTGCAGGTCGAGCTCAGTGCCGCCGGCATGGTCGCGGTGCGTGCCGCCGGTCCCGTGCACGGCGCCCGCCTCCTGCACTGACGGGCAGGCGCTCGGGCACGCGCTCGGCGTCGATCAGCTGCGGACGTACTCCGTGATGACGACGGTGCCGGTCTTCCAGTGCTCCTTCGCGGTGAACCCGTGCTCCGCGAGCACCGCGGCGGTCTCGGGCTCGATGTTGCGCGCCTTCACGGTCCCGCCGACGAACCACACCGTGTCGATGTCGCCCAGGCGGCTCGGGATCGTGGTGGCGAGGTCGCCCGTCTGGTTCCAGAGGACACCCGACTCGGTACCGAGCTTGCGGACGCCGAGGTCCGTCATGCCCGTGAACGCCGTCGGGTACGAGACGCGGATGATGTCGGCCGTGGTGCCGGGGTGGCCGTAGACACTGCCGAACACGACGCCCTCGTCGGCGTCGGCCCGGTTGCTGCTGCGCTCGGCCGAGATGATCGCGGCGGCACGGGCCCAGGTGGAGTCCTGCTTCGCGAGGGGCTCCTTCACGGCGACGGCCGTCGGGACGGACAGCACGAGGACCGCGGCGACGACGGTGGCGAGCAGGGCCTTCGGACGGACGAACGTCAGCGCGAGGGCGATGAGCAGCGCGACGAACGGCAGGCTGAGCGAGGCGTACTTCGGGGAGTACAGGTGCTTGCCCATCGCCGTGGCGAGGACCAGCGCGGCGGTCGGGATCACGACGAGCGGCAGGGCGACGCGGACGGCCTGAGCGCGCACGAGGGACCGGACGGTCGCGGACCGTCGGTGTGCCTCGACCAGGACGAGCACCGTGCCGCCGAGCATCAGTGCCCAGGCGCCGGCGGCGTACACGTCGACACCGCCGAACCACGCCGTCGCGAACACCTGGGCGACGGTCCGTTCCCCGATGCCGGCGATCCACGCGACCTGCTTCGACTGTGACGCCACCTCGACGACGAGGGGCGAGACGGCGACGGCGGCGATCGCGGACGCGATCGCCCAGCGCACGACGACCCCGCGGGTCACGAGTGCCGGGCCGAGGTCGGGGCCACCGCGGGACACCGTTGCGCGGCGCACGGCGGCGCGTCGGGCGAGGAGCGTCCACAGCAGGGTCACGGCGTGCGCGACGACGGCGAGCGACAGGTAGACGTTGAAGGTGACCGAGACGAGCGCGAGTGCCCCGTAGGCCGCCCACCAGTGCAGGCTGCGCCCGGTGCGGGTCCGGCGGACCGCGGTCAGGCCGACGAGGGTGAGGCAGGCGGCGAGGGTCGTGATCGTGGCGTAGGGGCGCCCCTCGGACGCGGCCCACTGCACCCGCGGCAGCGCGATGAACACGAGACCGGCGGTGATGCCGAGCCGGCGCCCGCCGAGTCGACGGCCGAGGGCCACGAGGAGCCCGGCCGCCACCCCGATCGCGAGGGCGCTCGGGAACCGGAGCGTGAAGGGCGTGTACCCCACGAGCCAGAACCAGACGTGCATCAGCGCGTAGTACAGGCCGTGCACGGCGTCGACGCTGTGCAGCTCGGCCCAGAGCTGGGGCCAGCTCCGCGTGGCGCTCGTCACCGTGGCGGCCTCGTCGTACCAGAGCGACGGCACCCAGGCGAACGCCGCACCCACGAGGACGCCGAACGCGCCGACCGTCAGCTCCGGCGTGCGGACGACGGCGGCACCGGCGCTCGACGCGAGGCCGCGCAGGCGCGTCCGGAAGCGGGCACGGACCGGCGCGATCCCCGGGGAGCGGGGGATGCTGATGGTGCCGGTCCGTGGTGCAGTCACGGTGAGGACGGTATCCGCGGCGGCTGAGCAGGTGCCCGGCGTCCCGGCAGGCGAGACTGAGAGTTCCCCATACCGGTATCGTGCCGAGGACCATGACGAAGCTCCGCATCCGCGACGCCGCGCGGTACCTCGGCGTCAGCGACGACACCGTCCGACGGATGGTGGACGCCGGTGTGTTCACCCGGTCGACGGACGGTTCCGGCCGGACGGTCGTCGACGGTCGCGAGCTCGCGACGCACATCCGCGGGACCGCCGCCCAGCTCGACGACCCGTCCGGTGCGAGGAGCTCGGCCCGCAACCGGTTCGTCGGGATCGTCACCGACCTCGTCGTCGACGGGGTGATGGCGCAGGTCGAGCTGCAGAGCGGCCCGCACCGCGTCGTGTCCCTGATGAGCGCCGAGGCCGTCCGCGACCTCGGGCTCGAGGTCGGCACCGTCGCGGTGGCCTCGGTCAAGGCGACGATGGTCTCGGTCGAGGTGCCGGCGGAACCGGCCGACGCATGACCGACGACCGACGCCGGCTGCTGTCGCGCACCGCAGCGCTCGCGGGTGCCGGTGACCGGGCCGTCCGGGCGCTGGCCGAGGCGAGCGTCCTCGTCGTCGGGGCCGGCGGCCTCGGCGCACCCGTGCTGACCTACCTCGCCGGGTCGGGGCTCCGCCGCGTCACCATCGTCGACCTCGACGTCGTCGACACGTCGAACCTCGCACGGCAGACGCTCTTCGCCCGGGCGGACGTCGGCCGTCCCAAGGCGGAGTGCGCGGCCGAGCGCGTCCGTGGCGTCGACCCGGAGCTCGAGGTGGTGGCGATCGCCGAGCCGTTCCGCCCGGAGCACGTCACGGGGCACGACGTGGTCGTCGACGCCGCGGACAGCGTCGAGGTCACCCGGGCGATCTCGGACGCCTGCGCCGCGGCCGGGATCCCGTTCGTCTGGGGGACCGTGCTCGGGACCGACGGGCAGGTGTCGGTGTTCCACGACGCCGGCCCGGAACCGATCGACTTCCACGACCTGCACCCGGACGCCCTGCCGGACGAGGGGTCCTGCGCGCTCGACGGCGTGCTCCCCGCGCTCTGCGGTGCCGTCGGCAGCGTGATGGCGGCGCAGGTGACGGCCCTCGTCGCCGGCATCGGGGAACCGTTGACCGGTCGGGTGCTGACGGTCGACGCCCGGCGCTGGCGGTGGACCGAGAGCACGCTCCGCCGCGGCCCCGGGTCCCGCCGCCCGGCCCCGACGCTCGACGACGCCCCGCCCCGGATCGCACCGGCCGCCCTCGCCGCGCGACTCGGCCGGTCGGCCGACGGGAGCACGAGCGACGGCAGCACGGACGACGGCAGCACGAGCGACGGCAGCACGAACGACGGCAGCACGGACGACGACAGCCGGTCGGCCGACGGCCGGTCCGACGCGACCGTCCTCGTCGACGTGCGCACCCCGGCCGAACGGGCCACCGGCATCGTCCCCGGCAGCCTCCGTCCGGAGGACCTCGCCGCGGACGACGACCGGCCCCTCGTGGTGGTGTGCGCGAGTGGCGTCCGCGCAACCGCCTGGGCGCGCACCGCCCGCGCCGCCGGGCTCGACGCGACCGTGCTCGACGGTGGCATCCAGGCGTGGCAGCGCGAGGGACTGCCGATGACCATCCCCGCATCGGCCGCAGATGCGGGTACGATCGGGGAATGACGACGCACGTGCGGAACGCCGCCCTCCTGTTCGCCGCTGCCGCACTCGCCGCCGTCGGCCTCGCGGGATGTGCGACGACCGGCACGGCCGCCCCGAGCGCGAGCGCGCGCACCGCGTCGTCCGGCAGCGCATCGGCGAGTCCGACCGGCACGATCACCGTCTTCGCGGCGGCGTCGCTCCAGAAGACCTTCACCACCCTCGGCGAGCAGTACGAGGCCGCCCACCCGGGGACCACGATCACCTTCTCGTTCGCCGGGTCGAGCGACCTCGTCACCCAGATCCAGAACGGCGCCCCCGCCGACGTCTTCGCCTCCGCCGACGAGGCGAACATGCAGAAGCTCGTGGGGACCGACGTCGCCGCCGGCACCGCGCACGACTTCGCCACGAACGTCCTCGAGATCGCCGTGGCACCCGGCAACCCGAAGGGGATCACCGGCCTCCGGGACCTGACGGCGTCGGACGTGCAGCTCGTCACGTGCGCGACCCCGGTTCCGTGCGGCGCCGCGACCGCGAAGGTCGAACGGGCGAGCGGCGTCGACCTCCGCCCGGTCAGCGAGGAGCAGTCCGTGACCGACGTCCTCGGGAAGGTCGAGTCCGGGCAGGCGGACGCCGGACTCGTCTACGTCACCGACGTCGAGGGCGCAGGCGGCAAGGTCGACGGCGTGCGCTTCGACGCCGCGTCGAAGGCCGTGAACACCTACCCGATCGGTGTCCTGCGGGACGCGGCGAACCCGCGCCTCGCCGAGTCGTTCACCGCGTACGTCCGCTCCGACGCCGGCCGGGAGGTCCTCACCGCCGCCGGCTTCGGCGCCCCCTGACCCGTGCCCGAGGCGACCGAGCCGACCGGTGACGCCGGCCGCACCCCCGACCGAGCGGTCCGCGCCGCCGGGCCGCGGGCGGTCCGCGCCGTCCGGACGCCGGTGCCGTGGTGGCTCCCGCTCCCGGCGGTGCTCGGCGGCCTGTTCGTCGTGGTCCCGGTCCTCGCGATGGTCGGCCGCGTCGACTGGGGCTCCTTCGGCGCACTCGTCACCTCGCCCGCGTCGCTGACGGCCCTCGGGCTGAGCCTCGGCACCGCGGCGGCCGCGACGGGGATCGCGTTCGTGCTCGGGTACCCGCTCGCCGTGCTCTTCGCCCGGTCGACGTCGCGGTGGATCGGCGCGGCCCGGGCACTCGTCCTGCTGCCGCTCGTGCTCCCGCCGGTGGTCGGGGGACTGGCGCTCCTCGCGGCGTTCGGTCGACTCGGCGCGGTCGGCGCGTGGCTCGACGACCACGGCCTCCGCATCGCCTTCACCACGACCGCGGTCGTCATCGCCCAGACCTTCGTCGCGATGCCGTTCCTGGTGTCGTCCATCGAGGGGGCGCTGCGCGTCGGCGGCGACCGGTTCGAGCGGGTCGCCGCGACGCTCGGAGCGTCCCCGACCCGGACGTTCCTGACCGTGACGACACCACGCGTGCTGCCTGGGATCCTCGCCGGCCTCGTCCTCTGCTTCGCCCGCGCGCTCGGCGAGTTCGGGGCCACCCTGACCTTCGCCGGCAGCCTGCAGGGCGTGACCCGGACGCTGCCGCTCGAGATCTACCTGCAGCGCGAGATCGACCCGGACACGGCGGTCGCGCTGGCCCTCGTGCTGGTCGTCGTCGCGCTCGTGGTCATCGGCGCGTCCGCGGTCCGCACCCGGACGGTGATCGCATGACGAGCGAGCACCCGGGACACGACGGCCTCCGCGCCCACGTCGTGGTGCCGGACCGCGGCGTCGACGTGCGACTCGACGTCGCCCCGGACGAGTGCGTCGCGCTGGTCGGTCCGAACGGCGCGGGCAAGTCCACCGTCGTCGAGACCCTCGCCGGCCTGCTGCGGGTCCGGTCCGGCGCGGTCGTCCTGGGCGGGCGCGACCTGACGGGCGTCCGCGCACACCGCCGCGGCGTCGGCCTCGTCGCGCAGCGCGCCGACCTCTTCCCGCACCTGTCGGTCGGTCGCAACGTCGCCTACGGACCGCGCGCGACCGGTTCCGGCGGCCGGGAGGCGCGACACCGGTCCGACGCGGCCCTCGCCGCCGTCGGCGTGGCCGGGTTGGCGGACCGCGCCCCCGGGACGCTCTCGGGCGGACAGGCCCAGCGCGTCGCGATCGCCCGGGCACTCGCCACCGACCCCGTGCTCCTGCTCCTCGACGAGCCCACCTCGGCGCTCGACGTCGACGCCCGCGCCGAGGTCCGGACCGCCCTGGGCACCGCCCGCGCCGGTCGACCGACGGTCCTCGTCACGCACGACCCGCTCGAGGCCGTCGGCCTCGCGGACCGCATCGTCGTGCTCGCGGGTGGCCGGGTGGTCGAGCAGGGACCGACCGCCGCCGTCCTCGGCCGTCCGACCAGTGCGTTCGCGGCGTCCTTCTCGGGGCTGACGCTCGTCGGCGGCACCGCCACCCGGGGTGGGATCGCACCGGTCGACGGCGGCGAGCTCGTCTCGACGACGCACACCGTGCCTCCCGGGTCGCCCGCCCTCGCCGCCTACCACCCGACGGCCGCCGTCGTGACCCGCGACGGCGCCGGACCGACGCGCCGGGTGACCGCGCTCGAGCCGCGGGACGGACTCGTCCGGGTGCGGGCCGGTGCCCTCGTCGCCGACGTCACCGTGGCGGTCGCGGCGACGCTCGGACTCGTCCCCGGGGACGTCGTGCGCATCGCCGTGCCGCCGGACGAGCTGACGGTCTACCCGCCCGCCTGACCCGACGCTCTGCGCGGGACGGACCGGTTCAGCCGCCGGCGAAGGGCGGCATCACGTCGACGACCGCCACGCCGTCGAGCCGGGTCGACCGGTCGCGCGTGGTCACCCCGTCCACGAGGTAGGAGCACCGTTCCTGCAGTGCCCGCCAGCGGTCGGGGTCCTCGGCCGTCACCGACCGCAGTGCGTCGTCGAGCGCCGAGGCCCGCACGGTGACCTCGTCCGCGCCGACCGCAGCACGGGCCGCCGCGAAGAACCGGATCGTCGTCACGCTCAGCCCCCGATCGCGCTCATGCCGCGGGTGGGGTGCACGAGGTCGTCGCTGTCGTCGCCGTGGTCGCGGGGCTTCGCCCACATCGCCCGACGCCAGAGCTCGGCGACCTCGTCGTCGGAGGCGCCGGCGCGCATCGGACCGAGGACGTCGGTCTCGTCGTCCGAGAACAGGCAGCTCCGGACGTTGCCGTCGGCGGTCAGGCGGGTGCGGGTGCAGTCGGCGCAGAACGACTCGGTGATGCTCGCGATGATCCCGATCGTGCCGAGTTCGGCACCGACACCGCCGTCGGCCGTCCGCGCGAGCACGCGGAAGCGCTCGGCGGGAGCACCGTCGCGGGGTGCCTCGTCCGGCACCAGGGCGAACGTGTCCGACAGCATCGCGCGGGTCTCGGCCGCGGTCACCATCGACGTGCGGTCCCAGGCGTGGTCGGGGTCGAGCGGCATCTGCTCGATGAACCGGAGCTCGTAGCCACGGTCGAGGCACCACTGCATGAGGTCGGGTGCGAGGTGGTCGTTCACGCCGCGCAGCAGCACCGCGTTCACCTTGATCGCGAGACCCGCTGCCCG
>NZ_BACZ01000270.1 GCF_000333375.1 Curtobacterium sp. B18 | reverse complement strand
GAGTTCGTCGAGGTCATGCAGGGGCTCTGGCGGGAGACGCCGTACTCCTTCCACGGCGAGTACTACGACATCGAGAACAGCCACCTCGAGCCGAAGCCCCGGGTCACCCCGCGCATCTACGCCGGCGGCGAGAGCGAGGCCGGCAAGGCGGCGATCACGGGCTACGCCGACGCCTACGTGACCCACGGCGGCACGGTCGAGGAACTCCGGACGAAGATCGCCGAGATGAAGCAGCGCCGGGTCGACGCCGGGCTGCCGCCGTTCGAGGCGTTCGGCATGGCCGCGTACGTCATCGTCCGCGAGACCGAGGAGGAGGCGCAGGCCGAGCTCGCCCGGATCACGGACGTGCAGCACGGCCGCGCGTACGAGTCCTACCAGGACTTCATCTCGAAGTCGCAGCTCGAGCACGTCCCCTCGCTCGAGGACTACTCGGTGTCGAACCGCGGCCTCCGCCCCGGCTTCGTCGGCACGCCCGAGCAGGTCGCCGCGCGGATCCGGGAGTTCGAGGACGCCGGGGTCGACACGCTGCTGCTGCAGTTCTCGCCGCAGCTCGAGGAGATGGACCGTTTCGGCGAGCAGGTCATCCCCCTGGTCCGCCCCGCGGTGACGGTGCCGTCCGGGGCGGGCGCCTGATGGGGGCGACCGAGGACGACTGGGCGTTCGAGACGCGGCAGATCCGCGCCGGCTACAAGGCCGACCCGGGATGGGGAGCCAACGTCCCGCCGATCGCCCAGAGCGCCGCCTTCGTGTACCCGTCGGGTGAGGACGCCGCCGCCCGGTTCCTGCTCGACGCACCGGGGCACACCTACTCGCGGGTGAACAACCCGTCCGCGGCCGCGCTCGAGCGTCGGATCGCCGACCTCGAGGGCGGTGTCGGCGCCCTCGCACTCGCGTCCGGGCAGGCGGCGACGTCGCTCGCGGTGCTCGGACTCGCCCGTGCCGGCGACCACGTGGTGTCGAGTGCGTCCCTGTACGGCGCGACCTACACGCTGTTCCACTCCACGCTGGGCGACCTCGGCATCTCGTTCACCTTCGTGCAGGACCCGACGGACCTCGACGAGTGGGCCGCGGCGGTCCGACCGGAGACGAAGGCGTTCTTCGGCGAGTCGATCCCGAATCCGCGCGGCGACGTCCTCGACTTCGAGGGGGTGGCCGGCGTCGCGCACGAGCACGGCGTCCCGCTCATCGTCGACAACACGATCGCGACCCCGTACCTCGTCCGTCCGATCGAGCACGGTGCGGACATCGTCGTGCACTCGGCCACGAAGTACCTCGCCGGGCACGGCAGCGCCATCGCCGGGCTCATCGTGGACAGCGGGAACTTCGACTGGGCGGCACACGCCGAGCGGTACCCGCAGCTCACGACGACCGAGCAGTCCGGGTTCGCGGGCACGAACTTCGCGTCGAAGTTCGGCCGTCGCGCGTTCATCCAGCGCACCCGGTCGAAGCTGTCCGCCGACCTCGGACCGGCGATCGCACCCTTTAACGCCTTCCTGGTGCTGCAGG
>NZ_BACZ01000271.1 GCF_000333375.1 Curtobacterium sp. B18 | reverse complement strand
GGGCGGACTGACCCCGGCCAACGTGGTGGCGGCGATCGAGTCGCTCGACCCGGACGGGGTGGACGTGTCGAGCGGTGTCGAGTCCGAGCGCGGCGTCAAGGACGCCGCGAAGATCCGGGCGTTCGTCGAGGCGGTCCGCAGCATCCCCTGACGGTGCACGCCGCGCATCCTGGCCGACCGCGGTCGCGCGTCAGCGCAGGGTCGGGATCAGCTCCGTGAGGAACGCGTCGGTGTCCTCCCAGCCCTCGACCGCGTGGCACGGAACGCCCAGGGCCTTCACCGGGTAGTCGTTCCCCTCGGGGTCGAGCCGGTCGCCCACGAAGAGCATCGCGTCGAGCGGCACCCCCGTGATCTCGGCGAGCCGCTGCATGCCGTAGGCCTTGTCGATGCCCTTCCGGGTGATGTCGACGCTGGTCGAGCCACCGGAGCGCACCTCGAGGTCGGGGAGCTCGGCCTGCACCAGACGGCGGAGCTCGTCCTTCTTGGCGCCCGTCGGGTCCCACTGCTTCTTGACGTCGACCGGAGCCGACTGGCCGAGCGCGGAGAACGTGATCTGGGACCCGCGGTCCTCGAGGATGGGTCCCCAGGTCTCGGACTCCCAGAACCCGGCGGCCTTCGCCACGGCCTCGACCGCGTCGAGGGCACGGGTCTTCTGGTCGTCGGTGAGGTCTTCGGCGTACTGCAGTGCCCAGTCGTCACCGGCCCACCGGTAGTAGGCGGTGCCGCAGGTCGGCAGCAGGTGCAGGTCGTCGAGCACGAGCCCGTCCCGGCGGCGCAGGGGTGCGACGAGCTGCTGCTCGAACTGCTGGAAGTTGCCCCCGGAGATCACCGCGACCGGCACGACCTCGAGCAGGGACGCGAAGGTCTCGAGCATCCGGGGGTCGAGCGCGGACTTCGAGGGGGCGAGGGTGTCGTCCAGGTCGAAGGCGACGAGGCGGGGCGTGGTCATGCCCCGATCCTGCCAGAGCCGACGGTCCGGACGCCGCACGACCGGGCTCGTCGTGCCGCGGTGCGCGATGTGTGCGGTGTCGCGCGCGGGGCACGACGGGGCCCGGAGACGACAGCGGCCGCACCCCGGCGGGGATGCGGCCGCGTGTGGTGGGGGAGGGCTACTCCTTGACGAGCACGACCTCGTCGAGCGGGAGGCGGGTGCGCGGGGCGACCTCGCGCTCGGCGGCCTTGTCGTCGAGCTGCGACGGGTCCGCCACGGTGCCGATCGCGGTGACCGTGTACGGCAGGAAACGCTCGGGCAGGTCGAACGCGGCGCGGAGGCCCTCGGCGTCGATACCGGCCATCTGGTGCACGTGCAGGCCCTCGGCGTGCGCCTGGACCGTCAGGGCGGCGAGGGACTGGCCGAGGTCGTACTGCGCGAACGGACGCTCGTCGCCGTCCTCGGTCACCGTCTCGAGCACGCCGACCACGAGCGCGCTGGCACGGAACGCCCACGCGGCGTTGAAGCCGAGCAGGTTCTCGTTGATCTTCCGGAAGGTCTCGGTGCCCCGACGACCGGCGATGAAGCGGCGCGGCTGGAAGTTCATGGCCGACGCGGCCCAGCGTGCGGCCTCGAGGACGGCGTCGAACTGCTCGTCCGAGATCGTCGCGGTCTCGTCGTAGGAACGGGGGCTCCACCGCTCTTCGAGCAGCGGGACGAGGGGCTGGCTGGAGTCGGTCGAACGCGTCAGCGTGGTGGAGTTCGTCGAGGTCATGGGG
>NZ_BACZ01000272.1 GCF_000333375.1 Curtobacterium sp. B18 | reverse complement strand
GCCCGAGCTCCGGCACCCCGTCGAGATCGTCCCGTCGACGGTCGGCCGCGACGCCGTCGCCCGCGGTGCCCTGGCGCGTTCGCTCACCCACGTCCGGACGTCGCACATGGGACTCGGCTGACGTCCAGGTCGCGTGCCGGGTCCTGACAGGGCGTTCAGGCACGATCGGTGGATGACGACTGCCGTGGCTGCGTTTGCCCACACCATGACCGTCGCCGCCGGCGACTCCGCCAGCGACCAGGAGATGGGCGGACTGTCCGGCCTGGTGCTGCAGCTCATCGACGCCCTGGGCGAGTGGGGCGTCGCCCTGATGCTCTTCGTCGAGACGGTCTTCCCGCCGATCCCGTCCGAGGTGATCCTGCCGCTCGCCGGGTTCCTGGCCGGAGCCGGTCGGATGAACCTCGTGCTCGTCCTGCTGCTCGCGACGCTCGGCTCCTACCTCGGCGCACTGGTGCTGTACTGGCTCGGCGCCGTCATCGGCTTCGAGCGGACGACGCGTTGGCTCGGCAAGCTGCCCCTCGTCGACGAGGACGACTTCCGCACGGCGGCGGACTGGTTCCACCGGCACGGCCGGAGCGCGGTCTTCTTCGGCCGGTTCGTGCCGATCGTCCGCAGCCTCATCTCGCTGCCGGCCGGAGCGGACCGGATGCACCTCGGGACGTTCTCGGTGTTCACGATCATCGCGAGCGGGATCTGGAACAGCGCCCTGGTGCTCCTCGGCGCGGCGTTCGGGACCCAGTACGACAAGGTCGAGCAGTACACCGAGTGGATCGACCGCGTCCTCTACGTGGCGATCGCCGCGGTCGTGGTGACCTTCGTGGTCCGCCGGGTGCGCCGCATCCGTGCCGACCGCGCGGGACGCACCGGCAACGGACGGGCCGACGGCACCGCCCGCGGCCGACGTCGTGCCGAGGCCGCGGGCGACTGAGCCGTCAGGCCTTCGTCAGTGCGGACTCCTTGTGGGCGGCCTGCTTGCCCGTCTTCTCCGACTCGACGATCCAGTACGGGTCGTCGTCCGTCGGCTTGAAGGACTGCCCGTCGAACTGGAAGTCCTTCGTCTTCTTCTCGACCAGTTTCCCGGTCGTGGTGCCCTGCGAGGTCTTCCAGTGGACCTTCTCGCCCTTCGACAGTGCCATGGCGTCCTCCTGACGTCGACGTCGAGTGATCGCTCACCCGTGGAAGGGCCGAACGTACCCCGATGCATCCGCATGATCTCGGGGAAGTCACGGCAGAAATGTCCCCCATCACGATGTCATAACACGTACCCGAAAGGCCGGTGGGACGCGTACCGTGCTGGATGAGCCACCGCGGAGGCAACTGCCCCGGATCACCCGGCTCTCGGACGGAACGACATCAACCATGACCCTGCTGAACGTCACTCGGGCGGAGACGGTCCTCGCGGGCCGCTACCGCCTCGTGAAGCTCATCGGCACGGGTGGCATGGGGTCGGTCTACGAAGCACGTGACGAGCACACCTACCGCGCCGTCGCGGTGAAGCTCTTCGCGACGCCCGAGTCGATGACCACGGCCGACCGGGTCCGCCAGGAACGCGAGATCCGGCTGCTGAGCATGCTGTCGCACCCGGGGCTCATCCCGCTGTACGACGCCGGCACCCACGACTTCGAGGACGGCCCGCACCGCTTCATCGTGATGGAGCTCATCGCGGACACGACGCTCCTGCGCCGACTCGCGGGCGGCGCCCTGCACAACTACGAGGTGGCCGACCTCGGCGCCCAGCTCGCCGACGCCCTGGCGTACGTGCACTCGCGTGGCATCGTCCACCGCGACGTCAAGCCGGCGAACATCCTGATCAGCGACGAGGGATCGTCCGGGTTCGCCCGTACCGTGAAGCTGACGGACTTCGGCGTCGCGCACTTCGTCGACGGGTCCCGCCTGACCAACGACGGCACGATCATCGGGACGGCCGCCTACCTCAGCCCCGAGCAGGTCGCCGGCGAGCCGATCGGCTTCGCCACCGACGTCTACTCGCTCGGCCTCGTGCTGCTCGAGGCCCTGACCGGCAAGCAGGAGTACTCCGGCACCCTGATCGAGGCGGCTCTCGCGCGCCTGCGGCACGACCCGGAGATCCCCGACGACATCG
>NZ_BACZ01000273.1 GCF_000333375.1 Curtobacterium sp. B18 | reverse complement strand
GTCGTGATCATCCCGCTGTTCGCGTCGATCATCGCCTCGGGCCTGATGCTCCTGGTGCTCGGCGGCCCGATCGCCTGGGTCATGACGCAGCTCACCGCGTGGCTCAACTCGCTGTCCGGTGCCTCGGCGATCCTGCTCGGCATCATCCTCGGCCTGATGATGGCGTTCGACCTCGGTGGCCCGGTGAACAAGGTGGCGTACGCGTTCGCGGTCGCCGGTCTCGGTGCCGGCTCCGCCACGAACGTCGTCCCGTTCGAGATCATGGCCGCCGTGATGGCCGCGGGCATGGTCCCGCCGCTGGCCCTGGCGCTCGCCTCGACCGTGCTCTACCGCAAGGGCTTCACGAAGCCGGAGCGCGAGAACGGCAAGGCCGCGTGGCTGCTCGGTGCGTCGTTCATCTCGGAGGGTGCGATCCCGTTCGCGGCCGCCGACCCGCTGCGGGTCATCCCGGCGTCGATGATCGGTGCCGCGGTCACGGGTGCGATCTCGATGGCCGCCGGTGTGACCTCGCGGGCGCCGCACGGTGGGATCTTCGTCTTCTTCGCGATCGGGGACGTGGCGATGTTCATCGTGGCGATCCTGGCGGGCACCGTGGTGTCGGCGCTGGTCCTCGTCGGGCTGAAGAAGTGGGTCCGACGGGCCCCGGCCGCGTCGGAGGACGCCGTGGTCACGGCCGACGAGCGGGTCGCGGTGGCGGTCTAGTCACCACCTGCTGACAGGAGGCGCGGTGCCGGCTGGCACCGCGCCTCCTGTTCGTGTCCGGGGTGTCAGGCCGCCACGGCGAGCTCGATCGGCGCCGTCCGCGGATCGGTGGTGGCGTCGAGCTCGCTCGGCGCGAGGGGCGGCACCGACGCGTGCGAGATCTTCGGGTGCACGGGGCGGCGCTCGACCTCGCCGGCGCCGATGAGTTCCTCGTGCAGCTTCTCGCCGGCGCGGAGTCCGGTGAACACGATGTCGGACGTGCCACCGAGGACGTCGATCATCCGCGTCGCGACGTCGAGGATCCGGACGGGCTGGCCCATGTCGAGCACGAGGACCTCGCCCGGTTCGGCGATCGCCGCGGCCTGGATCACGAGGTGACAGGCCTCGGGGATGGTCATGAAGTACCGGGTGGCGTCGGGGTGGGTGACGGTCACGGGGCGTCCGGCGCGGATGAGGTCGGCGAAGAGCGGGATCATCGACCCGCGGCTGCCGAGGACGTTGCCGAACCGGACCGACACGTAGCGTCGACCGGTCTCGGCCGCGGTCCACGCCGTCAGCCGCTCGGCGATCCGCTTCGTGTACCCGAGCACGCTCGTGGGGTTCGCGGCCTTGTCGGTGGAGACGTTGACGAGCGTCGGGACGTCGGCGGCGACCGCGGCCGCGAGGACGTTCCGGGTGCCGAGCACGTTCGACTTCCAGGCCTCGTCCGGGTACTGCTCGAGCATCGGGAGGTGCTTCAGGGCCGCGGCGTGGAACACGACGTCCGGGCGGCGGGTCCGCATGACCTGGTCGATCGCCTCGGCGTCGCGGATGTCGGCGAGCACGACGTCACGGGTGTCGAGCAGGCCGTGCCCGGCGACCGAGACCTGCACCTGCTGCAGGGCGGTCTCGTCGCGGTCGAGCATGATGACCTCGCGTGGGGCCAGCGCGACGAGCTGCCGGCACAGTTCGCTGCCGATCGACCCACCCGCGCCGGTCACGAGGACGCGGCGCCCGCGGACGAGGTCCGCCATGCCGTCGAGGTCGGTCGGGGTCGGAGTGGTGCCGACGAGGTCGTGCAGGTCCAGACCGTGGAGGTCGGGCTGGGACAGGGGATCGGACATGGCGCTCCTCGGGACGGTTTCGATCGACCATCCCACGGTAACACCTCGTATGTGAAATAACAACGTTCGTCATGATGGCGTGCTGCACTGCACGCCGCGCAGCCGCGGGCGCTCTGCCCGGCGTCCTCCACCGCCCAGTACGCTGGTCGCCGACCGAGAGACGAACGGATCCGATGCGAACAGCACCCGCCCCCGACGCGCCGATCCGCGACGACGGGTCCCGCGTCGGCCGCTGGGAGCGGGCCGGTGCCGTCGGGGTCTTCGTCCTCGCGGTCGTCCTCGCCTGGTCGCGCATGCCCGCGGCGGTGCGGGACGTGCTCTGGGCGGAGGACGGCCGGACGTTCCTCGGCGAAGGCGTGCAGTACGGCACGCTCGGGACGCTCACCCACAGCTACGCGGGGTACCTACACCAGTACCCGCGGCTCGTGGCGGGGGTCGTGCAGCACGTGCTGCCGGTCGAGGGGTGGGCGACCGGCATCGCGTTCGGAGCCGTCGTCGGGACCGGCCTCGTCGCGGCGGTGGTCTTCGTGTGCACGCGGGACGCCACCGCGCGACTGACGCCGGGCGCCGCGCTCGCCGCTCGGGCGGGGATCGCCCTCGCGGTGGTGCTCGTCCCGATCGCGACGAACGAGGTCCTCGGCAACCTCGCGAACGTGCACGCGTACTTCCTGTGGATGATGCCGTTCGTGCTCCTGCACCGGCCACGCACCTGGGCGTCGAGCGTCGGGCTGGCCGTCGTGACCCTGCTCGGCGCCCTGACCGAGACGCAGGCGATCGTGTTCGCGCCGCTGCTCGTCCTCGGGCTCAGGGCTCGTCGGACCTGGCCCGTCAGGGCCGCCTTCCTCGCCGGTGCCGGTCTGCAGCTCGCCGTGTGGCTCGGTTCGGACCGGCACCGCGGACAGGTCGGGCGCGCGACCATCGACCTCGCGTCGCTCGCGGACGGGTTCGGACTGAACGCCGGGATGACGACCTTCCTCTCGCGGGCCGCGTCCGGCGAGTTCCTCGCGGCCGTCGGCCCCTGGGCGGGGCTGCTCTTCCTGGTGCCCTTCGTCGTCGCCTTCGTCTGGGTGCTCGTCCGCGGCGACCGGACGCAACGGACCCTCGCGGTCGTCCTCGCGCTGTACGCCGTCGTGCTCTGGTGCGCGGCGGTGGTGCTCAACCCGAAGCCCGCCTACGCCTACGCCGGCATGTCGCCGGAGTTCCTCCGGTACGCGTGGGTGAGCCGGTACGGGGTGTTCCCCGACACCGCCGGGCTCGTGCTCGTCCTGCTCGCGCTCGTGACGCCCCGACGCTGGAGTCGCACCCGGAGCGCCGTCGGGGTGGCGGCGCCCGCGTCCGCCGATCCGTCGCGACGATCGCTGCGGCCCCGGCGCGTTCCCCGCCGTCCCGCCCTCGGCACGGCGGTGCGGTCGACCGTCGCCGTGGTCCTGCTCGTCCTCGTGGTCGTGCAGTTCCGGCCGCTGGGGCCGGTCCTGCGCACGGACGGTCCGCGGTACACGGCTGCGGTGGCCGCCGCCCGCGAAGCCTGCCGCACGCTCCCGGCCGACCGGGCGATCCGGATCCGCAGTGCGCCGCAGACGCAGCAGGACACCCCGGGTCCGCCGACGCGGCAGGAGCCCACCTCGTTCTGGAGCCTGTCGATGAGCTGCGCGGTCGTCACCGGGGCGAGGACCTCGGACGTCGGGCACGAGGTCGAGCAGGTCCGGCCGGTGCCCACCTTCGGCTGAGCGACCATGCGCCGCCCGTTCTCGGTGCCGACGGTGGCCCCGGCGTCCCGCTCGGCTCGTCAGTCGGCGATGTTCGCCGTGACCGCGTCGATGTACGCGGCGCGTTCCTCGCGCGAGTGCGGACGGCCGGGCACGCCCGGACGCTGCTCCCACGGGAAGGGCCCGGCGTCGTGTCGGTACTCGATGCCCATCGCCTCGAGCCGGGCCGTGTGCTCGGCGAGGCGACCCCGGAACTCCGCGACGTCCCGCGGTCCGGTGACGTCGGCCGACCAGAGGGCCTCGGCCAGTGCCGCGACGCGGGGGAACAGCTGGTAGTCGAGCTTGCGGGCGGTGTCCACGTGCTCGGTCCACATGTTGCCCTGGCCGCCGATGACGTGCGCGCGTTCGGCGTCCGTGAGGTCCGCCGGCACCGGGTCGAACGCGAACACGTCGTCGACGGTGAGGACGATCGACACCGGGATCGGCTCGGTCGCGAGGTCGCTCTGCCGGTAGTCGAGGTACACCTGGTCGTCCGGCGCGGAGATCACGTCGTGCCCCCGCTTCGCCGCGGTCCGGGCGCCGGTCAGGCCGCGCCAGGACAGCACGGTCGCCGACTTCGAGAGCGTGCCGCCCTCGAGGATCTCGTCCCAGCCGAAGGCCCGCCGCCCGTGCGACTCGACGTGCGCGGCGAGCCGGCCGATGATCCACGCCTGCAGCTGTTCCTCGTCGGCGAGGCCGAGCTCACGGATGCGCTCCTGCGTGCGGGGGTCGTCCTGCCACTGCACCTTGGGGCACTCGTCCCCGCCGACGCCGATGTACTCGGACGGGAACAGGGCGACGACCTCGTCGAGGACGTCCTGGAAGAAGGCGATCGTGGACTCCTCGGCGTTGAGGACGTCCTCGGCGATGCCCCACTCGGTCCACACGTCGACGGGGTCGCCCGAGACGCCGAGCGACGGGTAGCCCGCGAGGGCGGCGCGGACGTGCCCGGGGGTCTCGATCTCCGGGACGACCGTGACGAACCGGTCGCTCGCGTAGGCGACGATCTCGCGGATGTCGTCCTGCGTGTAGTAGCCGCCGTGCGGGCGACCGTCGAACGACGCCGGGCGGAGGACACCGTCGGCGTCGGCGACGTGCGCTCCGACCTGGGACTCCTTCCGCCACGAGCCGACCTCGGTCAGGCGCGGGTACTTCCGGATCTCGATGCGCCACCCCTGGTCCTCGGTGAGGTGGAAGTGCAGGCGGTTCAGGCGGTGGGCCGCGAGCTGGTCGACCACCCGCATGACCTCGTGCTTCGTCCGGAAGTGCCGCGCGACGTCGAGCATGACGCCACGCCAGGCGAAGGCCGGGGCGTCCTCGACCGTGACCGCCGGGACCGTCCACGGGCCGTCGCCGACCCGGCCCCTGCGGTACACGTCGGCCGGCAGGGACTGCAGGAGTGCCTGGACGCCGTAGAACACGCCGGCGGCGCCGCCGCCCGTGACCTCGACGCCGTCGGGGGCGACCACGAGTCGGAAGGACTCGGAGCGGTCACCGCCCGGGCCCGTGGGAAGCGAGTCGTCCTCGGCCACACGGAGCGAGATCACGTCCGCCGACGCCCCCGGGTCGTCCGCGGCGTCGCGCACCGGCAGTCCCGTCGAACCCCGCAGCGTCTGCTGCAGGTACAGTCGGACCGACTCGCTCGCGGCGTCTGCGGCGATGCGGGTCGACGAGGTGATCGCGAAGGCGCCGACACCCGGTTCGGTGCGGCGCGGCCGTGGGATGAGCATGTCGGAGTCCACATTCCTCAAGATCTTTCGTAATATGGAGGCTATGGCCGTGGACGAGACCGTGTCAACGCTTCCGAACGGTGTCGTCGGCAGCGCCCCGGGGATGCTCCGACTCATCAACTCGCGCGCGATCCTCGCCGAGCTCTTCCGCGACGACGGCTCGCACACCGTGACCGAGCTCGGTCGGACCGTCGGACTGTCCCGCCCCACCGTCGAGGCCGCCCTGGCCGACCTGGTCGACGAGGGGTGGGTCACCGAAGCCGAGGCCATCGCGACGCCGAACAAGGCCGGGCGCCGGGCGAAGCGGTTCCGTGCGGACGCCGCGGCCGGGTCCGTGCTCGGCGTCGACCTCGGGCTGCACGGCATCGTGGGACTCCGCTCGGACCTGCGCGGCCGCCAGCTCGCCCGGGTGGAGGAGGTCTACACCGACCTCGCCTCCGCCGAGCAGGCGTGGGCGAGCGTGCAGGACGTCGTCCGGCGGCTCGTCGAGGGCACCGACCCGTCGCGGCTCCTCGCCGCGACCTTCGGCGTCCCCGCCGTCGTCGACCGCTCCGGCGAGATCGACTACACCGTCGCGGTCCCGCAGTGGGTGGAGCGACGCGTCCCCGGCCGGATCGGCGACCTCTTCCCCACGTCGACCACGTTCTTCGACAACGACGCGAAGCTCGCCGCCACGGCCGAGGCGATGTGGGGACGCTTCCGCGGGGTGCAGGACGGCCTCTACCTCGTGATGGGTCGCCAGATCGGTGCGGCCTACCTCGTCGACGGCTCGCTCGCACGCGGTGCGCGCGGAGCCGCCGGCGAGATGGGCGGCCTGGCATCGACGGGATGGCCCGACGCACCCGCCCGACTGGAGGCGCGGATCGCCCCCGGCACCGATGTCGAGTCCGTCATGGCTTCGGCCGGGCAGGTGGACCCGGCGGCGGCGGCGGCGGTCCGTGCCCTCGCGGAGAACGTCGCCCCCGGGGTCG
>NZ_BACZ01000274.1 GCF_000333375.1 Curtobacterium sp. B18 | reverse complement strand
GTCATCTTCTCGCGCCTGCTCGGCCTGGGCCGCGCCGAGTCGAAGCGGAAGGCGGCCGAGCTGCTCGAGCGCTTCGGGCTGACCGAGGCGGCCTCGCGTCCGCTGCGGAACTTCTCCGGCGGCATGCGTCGCCGGCTCGACCTCGCCGCGAGCCTCATCGCACAGCCCCCGCTGCTGTTCCTCGACGAGCCGACCACGGGCCTCGACCCGCGCACCCGCGCGCAGATGTGGGACACGATCCGTGACCTCGTCGCGACCGGGTCGACCGTCCTGCTGACGACGCAGTACCTCGACGAGGCCGACCAGCTGGCCGACCGCATCGCCGTCATCGACCACGGGCGGGTGGTCGCGGAGGGCACCGGTGACGAGCTGAAGGCCTCGATCGGCACCTCGTCGCTGCAACTCCGGCTGACCGATGCCCTCCGGCTCGACGCCGCCCGCGCCATCGTGCGGAACACGCTCGGCGTCGACGCGGTGGCCAGCCCCGAGGGCTCGCGCCTGACCGCCCCGATGTCCGACCCGGACCGCGTCACCGACCTGCTGGTGTCGTTCCGCGACGCCGGCATCTCCCTCGCCGAGATGAGCGTGCAGAAGCCGACGCTCGACGAGGTCTTCCTGACCATCACGGGTGCCCCGGCCACCACGGACGAGGACACCGACCACGAGCTCGCAGGGAGCATCGCATGACCACCATCGCCCCCACCCCCACGCACACGCCGCGGGTCACCCCGCGCCCCGGCATCGGCGGCGCCGGCCTCGGAGCCACGATCCGCCAGTCCTTCACGATGGCCTACCGCGGCCTCGTGAAGGTCCGTCGCACCCCCGAGCAGCTGTTCGACGTGACGCTCATGCCGATCGTCTTCACCGTGATGTTCACCTACATCTTCGGTGGCGCGATCGCCGGCGACGTCACGAGCTACCTGCCGGTCATCATCCCCGGCATCCTCGTGCAGACGAACATCACCTCGTCGATCGTCACCGGCGTCCAGCTCCGCGAGGACATGGACAAGGGCGTGTTCGACCGCTTCCGGTCGTTGCCGATCGCCCGCATCGCCCCGCTCGCCGGTGCGCTCCTCGCCGACACCGTCCGGTACGCGATCGCCACCGCCATCACCTTCACGGTCGGCATCGTCATGGGGCTGCGTCCTGCCGGCGGTGTCGGTGCGACCGTGCTCGCCGGTGTGCTCGTCGTCGTCGTCGCGTGGGCGATCAGCTGGATCTTCGCGTACTTCGGCGTGATCGCCCGCACCGCGTCGAGCGTCTCGGGCATCGCCAACCTGGTGCTGTTCCCGCTGACGTTCCTGTCGAACGCGTTCGTCCCCACCGACACCCTGCCGTCCTGGCTGCGCTGGTTCACCGAGGTGAACCCGATCTCGCACCTCATCACCGCCGTGCGCGAGCTGATCAACCACGGCGCCGTGACCGGTGACCTCTGGATCAGCCTGCTCGGTGCCGCCGTGGTCGTCGCCGTGTTCGCGCCGCTGACGGTCCGCGCCTACATGCGGAAGGCGTAGCGGAGGTCCTCCAGCAGCGTCCTCGCCCCCGCGACGGCCTCGGCCCGGTCCCATCCGGCCGAGGCCGTCTCGGCGTCCACCACGCGGGTCTCGCCGAGCGCGTCGACGAGGAGCGGTCGGAGCCGACCGTGCGCGAGCACCGCGAAGTCCTGCCGGGTGCCGAACCGCATCGCGGCGCCCCAGCACCGAGCGGCCTCGGCCGGACGGTCGCTGCGCGCCGCCGCGATCGCGAGTCCCGCCAGGGTCGTGCCGATGACGGGCAGGTCGAGCCACCACGGGTGGACGCGGATCATCACGAGGGCGGCCTTCCGGATGCGGCGAGCGACCGCGCGTTCGTCGGCCTGGAGGCGCGGTGCGGCTTGGTCGGCCGCGCCGAGCGCCGCCTCGTCGACGGCCGCGATCCGCGCCGCGCCGGCCATCACCGTCCAGTGCGGTGTCGCCTTCCGGTGCGGCAGCACCCAGTCCCACGCCGCCGTGTACTGCGCGGCAGCGGCGTCGAGGTCGCCCTCGAACCGGAGGCACTCCGCGCCGATCGCGACCGCGAGCACGCCGATCTGGGAGCGGTCGCCGTCGAAGCCGCCGCGACCCGCGACCGGCCGGTGCTGCAGCTCGGCGGCGATCGACCGGGCGGTGTCCACGGCGCCGGTCGCGGCCGAGCAGAGCCCGACGGTCCAGCCGATCTCGTACAGGTCGTCCTCGGCGCCGAAGCGCTCGAGCTGCTCCCGCGCGCGGCCCGCGTTCGCGAGGGCGTCCGCGTACCGGCCCGTCTGGGCGAGGAGCTGCGTCATGGTGACGGCCACGGTGCCGATCGTCCACGCGTCGCCGGTGCGCTCCGCGAGTGTCTGCGCCCGGGTGGCGTACCGGAGCGCCGCCGCGAACTCACCGTCGTTCTCGGCGAGGGGCGCGCTCAGCATGTTGGCGATGCCGGCCACGCCCTCGTCGGGGTCGTCGCGGAGGCGCGCGAGCAGTGCGGTGCCGGCGGCCGGACGTCCGAGCGTCAGGAGCAGGGCGGCCTGCGCGTCGAGCACCGGGAACCCCGTCGTCCCGACACGGCGGAGGCGCCGGAGCGTGGAGATCGCCCACGCCGCGGTCCGGCGGTCGTCGAACGCCGAGGACGCCCCGGCGACGACGAGTCCGACGTGCACCGCGGCGAGGTCCTCGGCCGCGGGCGGACCCGAGCGCAGCACCGCGACCACGTCCGACGCGATCGCGGTCACCTCGCCGTGGGCGCCCCGGAGGGTCCAGTAGGCGCCGAGGGCGGCGAAGACGTGCGCGGTCGCCGAGGCGTCGTCGGTGCGGAGGCTCCAGCGGAGCAGGGTGACGAGGTTGTCGGCCTCGCGCTGGACGTCGTGGAAGCGGTCGAGCTGGTCCGGACCGGTGAGCGTGAACAGGTTCCTGCTGGCGGCGAAGTCCCGCCCCCAGCGGATCATCGCCGTGCGCACGGCCTCGGTCGTCCCGCGTTCGTCGAGCCGCGCGGCCCCGAACTCGCGGACGGTCTCGAGCAGGCGGTAGCGGACCGGCTCCCCCTCGACCTCGACGAGCTGCACGAGGGACTGCTCGACGAGTTCGGCGAGGTCGTCGAGCGCGTCGAGGCGGCGGTCCGGAGCTGCCACGGCCTCGACGGCGTCGACCGCCAGGCCGTCCGGGAAGAGTGCCAGGCGCGTCAGGAGGTCCTGCGCGCCCGCGTCGAGCAGTCGCCAGCTCCACTCGATGACCGCCAGGAGGGTGCGGTGCCGCTCCGGAGCGCTGCGGTCGCCGCCGCGGAGCAGCGCGAACCGGTCGTCGAGCCGGCGCTCGATCTCGTCGATGCTCATCCCTCGGATCCGCGCCGCGGCCAGCTCGATCGCGAGCGGCGACCCGTCGAGCCGCGTGCAGATGCGGCGGACGGTGTCGACGGGCAGCACGGCCCCGGGTCGGGCGGCCCGGGCGCGCTCGGTGAACAGCCGGACCGCGGCACCGTCGGCCTCGACCGGCAGTGGTGCGAGCGGCGCCACGACCTCGCCGGCGATCGCGAGCGGTGCGCGCGAGGTCGTGAGGATCGTCAGGTCGGGGATGCTCGCGAGCAGGTCGGCGGCGAGTCCGGCGACGTCGCCGACGAGGTGCTCGCAGTTGTCCAGGACGAGGACCGTCGGGGCCTCCCCGAGCGCCCGCCCCACACCCGCACGGAGGTCGGCGACGACGACCTCACGCAGCGCGCGGGCGGAGCGGAACTCGGCCACCCCGAGCAGGGCGCCGAGCGCGGGGACGATGTCCTCGGCGGTGGCGATCGGTGCGAGCTCGAACACGACCACGCCGGTGGTCGGCGGCACCTCGGCGGCGACCGCCTGCGCGAGCCGGGTCTTGCCGAGCCCTCCGGCACCGAGGATCGTGACCAGCCGGTGGCGGGACAGCAGGTCCGCGACGGCGGCGAGGTCCTCCTGCCGTCCGACGAGCGTGTTCGGCGCGGCCCGCAGTCCGACCCGACGAGCGCGGCTGGAGTCGGCGGCGGACCGCCGGAGCAGGTCGGCGTGCAGCCGCACCAGGTCGGCGGA
Organism: Curtobacterium sp. B18; assembly: GCF_000333375.1. Lineage (GTDB taxonomy): Bacteria > Actinomycetota > Actinomycetes > Actinomycetales > Microbacteriaceae > Curtobacterium. The sequence goes on along the minus strand of NZ_BACZ01000274.1, from coordinate 24,517 downwards.
GGGGTCCGCGCCGAGCTCGTCGGCGAGGCGGTCGCGGTGCGTCGCGAACACGGCGAGCGCCTCGGCGTTCCGGCCGGCCGCGACGAGCGCGCGCATGCACCCGGCGACGGCGACCTCGTCGAAGGGGTTCGCCTGCGCCTCGGTCGTCCAGACGTCGACGGCCTCGTCCGCCGCACCGGAGTCGAGCAGCGCCGTGCCCAGGGCACGTCGGAGGGCCCGTCGCGCCGACGCCGCCCGGTCGGCCAGCACCACGCCGAGGTCCCCCTCGACGTCGTCACCGGGGCTCCCCCGCCACAGGTCGAGTGCCGCCCGGACCGTCGTCTCGTCGGCGTGCTGGGCTGCCGCACGTTCGGCGCGTTCGAGGTCCACGTCCTCGGGGTCGACCCCGAGTGCGTACCCGGTGCTGGTCGACACGACGACGCCGTCGGCCGTACTGCGCCGGAGCCGGGAGACCAGCGTCTGCAGCGCTGCACGGGCGCCCCGCGGCTGGTCCTCGCCCCAGAGCTCGTCGATCAGCGTGTCGGTCGTCACCGCGTGTCCGCGGGCGAGCACCAGCGCGGTGAGGAACGCCCGGGCGAGGGCACCCGGCACCGCCGACGGCACCCCGGCCGGCCCTGTGACCGTCACCGGTCCGAGGACGGCGACGCACGGTCGTTCGGGCACGGCACGAGTCTACGGACGCATGCGGACGGGCGGTCGGGCGGTCGGGCGGTCGGGCGATGCCTCAGCCGCGGGACCGCTCGGCGCCGAAGGGCCCGGTGCGGGTGTCGACGTCCGCGGTGGCTCGCCGTTCCGACTCGACGATGCCCCGCAGGGACACGAGTGCGGCCGACGTGACGGCGACGTGCGACGGGTTCTCCCGCGAGGCGTCGAGCGCGCGCTCGACCACCGCGATCGCCTCGTCACCCGCAGCTTGGTCGCACTCCCCGCGGATCACGCACGCGATCTCCCGGAGGGCCGACGCGAGCGGTGCGGCGAACTCGGGCGCCGGTCGGCCGAGCCCGTCCGACACCGGACCGGAGCGTGCGACGAGCTCGGTGAGGTCGGTCGTGTACCAGGCGACGCGCTCGAGGGCACGGAACCGGGCGCCGTCCTGCTCGAGGCGTGCGCGCGATCCACGGAGCGCCCCTCGGGGGTTCAGCCGGCGGCTCTCGTGCGCGATCGAGACCCGCGACCGGACGTCGGCGATCGCCCGGTCGAGCCGGTCCTGCTGGCGGTCCCACGCCCGCTCGTCCCGGGTGCCGCCCTCGAGGACGACCGCGAGTCCGTCGAGGTGGTCGGCGAGGACCTGGTTCACGGCGTCGATGCGGTGCTCGGCGTCCCAGAAGTGCAGCGGTGGGAACACGAGGAAGTGACGACCAGGCCGACCACGACCCCGACGGCCATCTGCACGAGGTACCCGAGCGAGTAGCCCTCGGCGTGCGCGCCACCGACGAGCAGGACGAACAACGCGGCGGTCGACACCCAGGAGCTGCCCTCACCGAGGACACGGAACCCGCCCACGAGCACCCCGATCCCCACCGCCAGCGCGATCGCGAGGAAGCCCGGGTCGCCGACCCACATCGTGAAGCCGGCCACGACGATGCCGAGGCCGATGCCGACGAGTGTCTGCACCCCGCTCCGGATGCCGGCGAACACCGTGGTCTGCATCGCCACGACCGCGCCGAGCGGTGCGTAGTACGGGTACTCGGCGGCGACTCCCGGCACGTGCCGCGCGATGAACCACGCGAGCACCGCCGCGACGGCGGCCTTCGCGGCGTGGAGCAGGCGCGGTTGCGTCCCGGAGGTCCGGCTCCACCGCCAGACCCGGGTCCCCACCCCCGCGATGTGCTCGAACTGCATCGGTCCCTCTCGTCGTGTCGGCCGGTCACGATACGGTGCCGCGCCTGTGCGGCGGTACCGCTCCCGCGTTCTGCGGCTCGGCCGCCTGCGGGCCAGGAGGAACGTGGCGGGCCCGCACCGCGCCTCCCGGCCGCCGTCCGGTCACCCCCGGGACGCGACGAAGCCCCCGCAACGCGTGTTGCGGGGGCTTCGTCGTGGTGGGGCTGTGACTACTTGTCGTCCGACTTCTCGGCGGCGTCGGCCTCGACCTCGGCGGCAGCCTCGGTCTCGGTCTCCTCGGCGACGGGAGCGGACTCCTCGGTGGTCTCGGTCTCCTCGACCGGGGCCTCCGCGGTGGTCTCCTCGGCGGCGGGCTCCTCGACCGGCGCGGCAGCGGCCGGGGCCGCGTTGCGCTTCACCGGGGCCGGCGTGCTCGACACCGGCTCGAGGACGAGCTCGATCGACGCGAGGGGAGCGTTGTCGCCCTTGCGGAAACCGAGCTTCGTGATGCGGGTGTAGCCGCCCTGACGGTCCTCGACCTGCGGGGCGATCTCGGTGAACAGCGTGTGCACGACGGACTTGTCGCGCAGGATGCTGATCACGCGACGACGCGCGTGCAGGTCGCCACGCTTCGCGAACGTGATGAGACGCTCGGCGACGGGACGGAGGCGCTTGGCCTTCGTCTCGGTGGTCGTGATGCGACCGTGCGTGAAGAGGGCGTTGGCGAGGTTGCTCAGGAGCAGGCGCTCGTGGGCGGGGCCGCCACCGAGGCGGGGGCCCTTGGTGGGCTTCGGCATGTCAGTTCTCCAGTGGTGATGGTGGTGCGCGCTGCGTCAGCGGCACGCGTGCGCGTGAGCGCGAGGTCAGTTGTTGGACTCGTCCTCGTCGTACCCGCTGTAGAAGTGGGCGCCGTCGAATCCGGGGACGGTGTCCTTGAGGGACAGGCCGAGCTCGGTGAGCTTGTCCTTGACCTCGTCCACCGACTTCTGACCGAAGTTGCGGATGTTCATGAGCTGCGTCTCCGACAGGGCGACGAGCTCGGACACCGTGTTGATGCCCTCCCGCTTGAGGCAGTTGTAGCTGCGGACCGACAGGTCCAGGTCCTCGATCGGGGTCTGCAGCTCGTTCGAGAGCACGGCGTCGACCGGCGCGGGGCCGATCTCGATGCCCTCGGCCGCGGTGTTGAGCTCGCGGGCGAGCCCGAACAGCTCGACGAGCGTGCGACCGGCCGACGCGATGGCGTCGCGCGGCGTGATCGCGGGCTTCGACTCGACGTCGACGACCAGACGGTCGAAGTCCGTGCGCTCACCGGCACGCGTCGCCTCGACGCGGTAGGTGACCTTGAGGACCGGCGAGTAGATCGAGTCGATCGGGATCTGCCCGGCCTCGCTGAACTCCGAGCGGTTCTGCGTCGCCGAGACGTAGCCGCGGCCACGCTCGATCGTCAGCTCCAGCTCGAAGCGCGCGGTGTCGTTCAGGGTCGCGATGACGAGGTCCGGGTTGTGGATCTCGACGCCGGCCGGAGCGGAGATGTCCGCTGCGGTGACCTGACCGGCACCCTGCTTGCGCAGGTACGCCGTGATCGGCTCGTCGTGCTCGCTGGAGACGACCAGGCTCTTGATGTTGAGGATGATCTCGGTGACGTCTTCCTTGACACCGGGAACGGTGCTGAACTCGTGGAGGACGCCGTCGATGCGGATGCTGGTGACAGCCGCGCCGGGGATCGAGGAGAGGAGCGTGCGGCGCAGCGAGTTGCCGAGGGTGTAACCGAAGCCCGGCTCGAGCGGCTCGATGACGAAGCGCGAGCGGAACTCGGAGATCGTCTCCTCGGTCAGGGTGGGGCGCTGTGCAATGAGCACTGTGGGATTCCTTTCGGCGGAGTGTCCGCTATATGACACTCGGCGGTACGACGGGGCCGACCGGGCCCCGACGGGTCTGTTGAGTTGTGATCACGCGCACCGGAGTGCGCGATCGAACGACCAGGAATGGCCGCGGGCCCTGCCCGCCCCCGTCAGGGGACGAGCAGGGCGCGGCCGGTTGCTCCTCGCGTCAGACGCGACGGCGCTTGGGCGGGCGGCACCCGTTGTGCGCCTGCGGCGTGACGTCGTTGATCGAGCCCACCTCGAGGCCAGCGGCCTGGAGCGAGCGGATCGCGGTCTCGCGGCCCGAACCCGGACCCTTCACGAAGACGTCGACCTTCTTGACGCCGTGCTCCTGCGCCTGACGCGCAGCGGACTCGGCGGCGAGCTGCGCCGCGAACGGCGTCGACTTGCGCGAACCCTTGAAGCCCACGGCACCCGAGGACGCCCAGCTGAGAACGGCACCCGACGGGTCGGTGATGCTGACGATCGTGTTGTTGAACGTGCTCTTGATGTGGGCCTGGCCCACGGCGACGTTCTTCTTCTCCTTGCGGCGCGGCTTGCGCGCGGCAGTCTTGGGGGTAGCCATGATGATCTCCTATCGGGCCTTCTTCTTGCCTGCCACGGTGCGCTTCGGTCCCTTGCGGGTACGCGCGTTGGTCTTGGTGCGCTGACCGCGCACCGGGAGACCACGACGGTGGCGGAGACCCTCGTAGCTACCGATCTCGACCTTGCGGCGGATGTCGGCTGCGACCTCGCGGCGGAGGTCACCCTCCACCTTGAAGTTGCCCTCGATGAAGTCACGGAGGGCGACGAGCTGGTCGTCGGTCAGGTCCTTGACGCGGATGTCACCGGAGATACCGGTCTCGGAGAGTGCCTGGACCGCGCGAGTACGGCCGACGCCGTAGATGTACGTGAGTGCGATCTCCACGCGCTTCTCGCGCGGGATGTCGACGCCTGCTAGACGTGCCATGTGCTGGCTGCTCCTGTTGTCGATGGAGGTGTGGAGCAGTACCGGTGCTCGGGCCTCCGCCCCGAGGTGTCCCCACTCGCGTGGTTCTTGGTACTGCGTTCGATGTTGAGTTGTGGATCCTGCTCACAGCCGCCCGGGGGCGATCCGCGTCAGGCAGCCGGGACTAGCCCTGGCGCTGCTTGTGGCGCGGGTTGCTCTTGCAGATCACCATGACGCGGCCCTTGCGGCGGATCACACGGCAGTGCTCGCAGATGGGCTTGACGCTGGGGTTGACCTTCATTGTTCTTTCCTCGTGCTCGCTGGCTTCGTGCTCGGCAGGGTTGCCGGGCCGTTCCTTTCCAGCTCGCGGATCACTTGTAGCGGTAGACGATCCGGCCGCGGGTCAGGTCGTACGGGCTCAGCTCCACGATCACGCGGTCCTCGGGGAGGATGCGGATGTAGTGCTGGCGCATCTTCCCGGAGATGTGCGCGAGGACCTTGTGTCCGTTGGTCAGCTCAACGCGGAACATCGCGTTGGGCAGAGCTTCGAGCACCGAGCCCTCGATCTCGATGACGCCGTCTTTCTTGGCCATAGCCTCACTGTCGCTTGGTTGGATTACCGGTGTGATCCCCGAGCCGGTCTGCGGGTCGGGCGCCACGCCCAGTAGGCATGGCACACCAAAGATCGATCTTATGTGGTAAACCGAGGATTGCCAAGTGGAGACGTCGAAGTGCCCACGTCTGGGGCTTCTCAGGGCAGTCTGAGCGTTCCACAGTGGTTTGACGGCGCGCTCCGGGTTCCCGCTGGCCGGCGGCACCTAGCGTGGCCGTCGCCCCGCGCCCGTGCAGACCGAGCCGCGCGGACCACCGAACGGAGACCACGTGCCCGACGCCATCCGACGCCCGCTCGCCCGCCACGGCCGGCTCCCCCGTCGCCGCGGCTGGGGCACGCTCGCGTCGATCGTGGCCTCCGCCCTCGCGGTCGTGCTGGTGAGCGGGACGAGCGTCGCCGCCATCGCCGGCGCCCAGCTCGCCACGGCGCCGAGGACGGTCAAGCTCAGCACGGACGACCAGAGCACCGCGCAGACGGCCGACATCACCGCGATCAAGGGCGGCGCGAACATCCTGCTGATCGGCAGCGACACCCGCGTCGGGCAGTTCGACTCGAACGAGGACGTCGAGGGCGCCCGCAACGACGTCACGATGCTCATCCACATCTCGCAGGACCACACCCAGCTGACCGCGGTGAGCTTCCCGCGCGACCTCATGGTGCCGATCCCGGCGTGCACGAACCCCGAGACCGGCAAGGCCTACCCCGCGGCCACGTCCGCGCAGTTCAACACGGCGCTCGGGAACGGCGGCGTCTCGTGCGTCGTCGACACGGTCGAGAACCTCACCGGCCTGAGCATCCCGTACGCGGGCCTCATCACGTTCGACGGCGTCATCGAGATGTCGAACGCGCTCGGCGGCGTGGACGTGTGCGTCGCGGACCCGATCAACGACACCTACACCGGGCTCCACCTGACCGCGGGCTCGCACAACCTCGAGGGCTCGGACGCGCTCGCCTTCCTCCGCACGCGGCACGGCGTCGGCGACGGCAGCGACCTCGCCCGCATCAGCTCGCAGCAGGTGTTCCTGTCGGCGCTGCTGCGCAAGGTCACCTCGGACGGGACCCTCTCGAACCCGATCACGCTCTACAAGCTCGCGGGCGCCGCGCTGTCGAACATGACGCTGTCCGACGGCCTCGCGCAGGCACGGACGCTCGTCGGCCTCGCGGGAGCGCTCCGCGGGATGAGCACCGCCAACATGCTGTTCGTGCAGTACCCGGTCGCGGACGACCCGGCGAACAGCGCCCGGGTGATCGTCGACCAGGAGGCCGCCCACACCCTCAACGTGGCACTGCAGAACGACCAGAAGACCTCGCTGAGCGACTCGAGCACGGGTCGGGCGTCCGAGGAGTCCGCCAACGCGGGCACCGCGACGGCGTCCCCGTCCGCCGGCACGTCGTCCTCGACCGGCACCTCGTCGTCCGCGGGGTCCGCCGCCGGCACCGGGTCGGGCACGGCGTCCGGTGCGGCGACGAGTTCGGCCTCGGCCTCGGCGACGCCGCTGCCGTCCTCGATCACGGGGCAGAGCGCCTCCGAGGAGACCTGCTCCGTCGGCAACGACTGATCAGGGCCGCCCCGGCGGCGACTCGGGCCCGCGGCGCGGGTCGGCGGCGCGGGTCGGCGGCACGGGCGCGGTCCCACGGGCGCGAGCGCGGGCACCTCGGGCGAACTCGGGCACGGCCGGCGACGACCGCGCCGTCCGGCGGCGAGCGTCGCGGGCGTGACATGCCGAGCCGACGGACGCACGCCGTGGACGGACGCGCACGGCGGCCGGGAGGCACGTGACCGGGCCGCCCCGCGCCTCCCGGACCGCGGACGTGCACCGCGCGACGGGCGCGACCTACGGGATCGGGACGGGCGTCACACCCAGCGGGGCCAGGCCCGCCGCGCCGCCGTCCGCGGCGGTCAGCACCCAGATGCCGTCCGCGTGCACCGCGATGCTGTGCTCCCAGTGCGCCGCGTCGGAACCGTCGAGAGTGCGGACCGTCCAGTCGTCGTCGTCCGTCGAGCTGTCGATCGTGCCGGCCGTGACCATCGGTTCGATCGCCACGACGAGCCCGGGCTTGACCACCGGGCCGGCACCGCGCACGCGGTAGTTGAAGACCGGCGGGTCCTCGTGCATCGAGCGTCCGATGCCGTGGCCGGTGTAGTCCTCGACGATGCCCCACGCACCGGTCTCGTCGATGGCGTCCTCGATGACGGCGCCGACCTCGTGCAGGTGCTTCGCGTGCGCGAGCGCGGCGATGCCGTGCCAGAGCGCACGCTCGGTGGTGTCGCAGAGCGTCTGCCGAGCCGCGGTGACCCCGGCGTCACCGCCCGGTACGACGACCGTGAACGCACTGTCACCGTTCCAGCCGTCGACCTCGGCTCCGGCGTCGACCGACACGACGTCGCCCGGCTGGAGCACGCGCTCCCCGGGGATGCCGTGCACGATCTCGTCGTTCACGGACACGCACAGCGTGTGCCGGTAGCCCGGTACCAGCTGGAAGTTCGGGATCCCGCCGCCCTCACGGATGGTCCGCTCGGCGATCGTGTCCAGCTCCAGCGTCGTGACACCGGGACGGATCGCCGCACGGACGGCCGTCAGCGCGTCGTGCGTGAGCAGCCCCGGGCGCACCATCGCGCGGAGCTCGTCCGGCGTCTTGTAGATCGACGGCTTGCGGAAGCGCACCACGCTCGTGTCAGACGCCCGCGGTCAGCCCACGTGCGGACAGCGCGGCCTGGATCCGGTCCCCGACCTCGTCGATGCCGCCGAGGCCGTCCACGTCGAGGACGAGCCCACGCTCGCCGTACGCGCCGACGATCGGTGCGGTCTGCTCCGTGTACACCTGCTGACGACGACGGATGGTCTCCTCGTTGTCGTCGCTCCGGCCCTGCTCCTCGGCACGCTTCAGCAGCCGACCGACGAGCTCGTCCTGGTCGGCGACGAGCTGGATGACCGCGTCGATGCCGGTGCCCTGCTCGGCGAGCAGCGCGTCGAGGTAGTCGACCTGTCCGACCGTGCGGGGGTACCCGTCGAGCAGGAAGCCGTGCTCGGCGTCCGCCTCGTGCAGGCGGGACTTCACGAGTTCGTTCGTGAGCGAGTCGGGGACGTAGTCGCCCGCGTCCATGATCGCCTTCGCCTGGACGCCGAGCGGGGTGCCCTCCGCGACGTTCTTGCGGAAGATGTCACCCGTCGAGACGGCGGGGATCCCGAACGCGTCGGCGATGCGACCGGCCTGGGTGCCTTTCCCGGCTCCGGGAGGTCCGACGATGATGAGACGTGCGCTCAACGGAGAAGCCCTTCGTAGTGACGCTGCTGCAGCTGCGAGTCGATCTGCTTCACGGTCTCGAGGCCGACACCCACGATGATGAGGATGCTCGCGCCACCGAACGGGAAGTTCTGGTTCGCACCGAAGAACGCCAGCGCCGCCAGCGGGATCAGTGCGATGAGACCGAGGTACAGGGAGCCGGGCAACGTCACCCGGGTCAGGACGTAGTCGAGGTACTCAGCCGTCGGACGGCCGGCCCGGATGCCCGGGATGAAGCCGCCGTACTTCTTCATGTTGTCGGCGACCTCTTCGGGGTTGAAGGTGATCGCGACGTAGAAGTACGTGAACCCGACGATGAGCAGGAAGTACAGGACCATGTAGAACCAGTTGTCACCCGAGGTCAGGTTGTTCTGGATCCAGGTCACCCAGGCCGCCGGCTCGCTGCCGTCGGAGGGCTGGTTGAACTGCGCGACCAGGGCCGGCAGGTAGAGCAGCGACGAGGCGAAGATGACGGGCACGACGCCGGCCATGTTCACCTTGATCGGGATGTACGTGTTGTTGCCGCCGTAGGTGCGGCGACCGACCATCCGCTTGGCGTACTGCACCGGGATCCGTCGCTGCGACTGCTCGACGAACACGACGGCCATCATGATGACCAGGCCGACGAGGATGACGAACAGGAAGAGCTCGAAGCCGTTCGACTGCTCGATCGCCCAGAGCGCCGAGGGGAACTGCGCCGCGATGGACGTGAAGATCAGGAGCGACATGCCGTTGCCGATGCCGCGCTCGGTGACGAGCTCGCCCATCCACATGATGAGGCCGGTACCGGCGGTCAGCGTGACGACCATGAGCATGATCGCGTACCAGCTGTCGTTCGAGATGATCGACGAGCAGGAGGCCGAGGCGTTGGTGCCGAACAGGGCGCCGGAACGGGCGACCGTGATCAGGGTGGTGGACTGCAGCACGCCGAGCGCGATGGTGAGGTAGCGCGTGTACTGCGTCAGCTTCGCCTGACCGGACTGCCCCTCCTTGTAGAGGGCGTCGAAGTGCGGGATGACCACGCGGAGCAGCTGCACGATGATCGACGACGTGATGTACGGCATGATGCCGAGCGCGAAGACCGACAGCTTCAGCAGCGCGCCGCCGGAGAAGAGGTTGATCAGGTCGTAGAGACCCTGCTGCGACGATGCGCTGGCGAGACAGGTCTGCACGGATGCGTAGTCGACGAACGGCGCGGGGATGTACGACCCCAGGCGGAACAGCGCGATGATCGCGAGGGTGAAGCCGATCTTCTTGCGAAGATCTGGGGTGCGCATGATGCGCGCGACCGCTCTGAACACGAGGACTCCGAACTTCTGGGACCGGCGGCCCGTCGAGGGGCCGTCACCGGTGCGGTCGGCAGGACCGACCTGGCCGGCGGACGCCGACCACTGTCAAGGAAACCGTAACGGCGGCCCGTGCGCAAACGCACGGGCCGCCGACGGGGGTTACTGGGAGACGGTGCCGCCAGCAGCCGCGATCTTCTCGGCGGCGGACGCCGAGACCTTGTCGACCGAGACCGTCAGCTTCACGCTGATGTCACCCTGACCGAGAACCTTGACCTTCTCGTTCTTGCGGACAGCGCCCTTGGCGACCAGGTCCGCGACGGTGACGTCGCCACCGTTGGGGTAGAGCTCCGCGATCTTGTCCAGATTCACGACCTGGTACTCGACACGGAACGGGTTCTTGAACCCGCGGAGCTTCGGGGTGCGCATGTGCAGCGGCATCTGCCCACCCTCGAAGCCGACCTTGACCTGGTAACGAGCCTTCTGGCCCTTGGTACCACGGCCGGCGGTCTTGCCCTTGGAGCCCTCACCACGACCGACGCGGGTACGCGCCTTCTTGGCGCCCTCTGCCGGACGGAGGTGGTGCAGCTTCAGGACCTGCACGCGCTCGTTCTTCTCGTCGCTCATGCGTCGACCTCCTCGACCTTCACGAGGTGCGCGACCGTTGCGACGTACCCGCGGTTCTGGGCGTTGTCCTCACGCAGGACCGTACGGCCGATGCGCTTGAGACCCAGGCTGCGGAGCGTGTCGCGCTGGTACTGCTTCTCGCTGATAACGGACTTCGTCTGCGTGATCTTCAGCATCGCCATCACGCACCTGCCTTCTCGGACGCGGCACGCAGAGCAGCGGCCTCGGCCTGGAGCAGACGGTCCGGGACGACCCGGTCGACGGGGAGACCGCGACGGCTTGCGACCGCACGGGGCTCCTCGAGCTGCTGCAGCGCCTCGACGGTCGCGTGCACGATGTTGATGGTGTTCGACGAACCGAGCGACTTGCTCAGGACGTCGTGGATGCCAGCGCACTCGAGGACGGCGCGGACCGGACCACCGGCGATGACACCGGTACCGGCAGCGGCCGGACGGAGCAGCACGACGCCGGCAGCGGCCTCGCCCTGCACCGGGTGCGGGATCGTGTTGCCGACGCGCGGGACGCGGAAGAAGTTCTTCTTCGCTTCCTCGACGCCCTTCGAGATGGCGGTCGGGACCTCGCGGGCCTTGCCGTAGCCGACACCCACGAGACCGTTGCCGTCACCGACCACGACGAGCGCGGTGAAGCTGAAGCGACGACCACCCTTGACGACCTTGGAGACGCGGTTGATGGTCACGACGCGCTCGAGGAACTGGCTGTCGCCACCCCGACCGTTGCGGTCGTTGCCACGGCCGCCACCCTGCTGACGGTCACGACCGCCACCACGGCGGCCACGGTTGTCGGCGGAGTCGCGGTTGTTCGATGCCGAACCGGCTGCGGTCTCGACGGGGCGCTCGACGACGGGGACCTCGGGCTCCTTGGCCGCGGGGGCCGTGGTGCTCGTGGCCTCGGCCTCGGTCGCCTCAGCGGCCTCGGTCGTCTCGACGTTGGCGTCTTCGTTCGTGTTCGCGATGTCGCTCACAGGTTCAGCCCTCCTTCACGGGCACCGTCGGCGATCGCGGCGACGCGACCGGCGTACTTGCTACCACCGCGGTCGAAGACCACGGCCTCGACGCCAGCGGCCTTCGCACGCTCGGCGAGGAGTTCGCCGACACGACGGGCCTTGGCGGTCTTGTCGCCGTCGAACGTACGGAGGTCGGCCTCCATCGTCGACGCGCTGGCCAGCGTGTGGCCCTTGGCGTCGTCGATGACCTGGACGAACACGTGACGCGCCGAACGGGTGACAGCGAGACGCGGACGGGCCTCGGTGCCGGTGATCTTCTTGCGGAGGCGGTTGTGACGGCGCGCCTTGGCGGCCGACTTGCTCTTCCCTCGTGTCTTGAGGAGACCCATGATCACTTACCTGACTTTCCGGCCTTGCGGCGCACGATCTCGCCGGCGTAGCGGACACCCTTGCCCTTGTAGGGCTCGGGCTTGCGCAGCTTGCGGATGTTTGCAGCGACCTCGCCGACGGACTGCTTGTCGATGCCGTTGACGGTCAGCTTGTTGTTGCCCTCGACGGCGAAGCTGATGCCCGCGGGCGGCTCGACCGTGATCGGGTGGGAGTAGCCGAGCGCGAACTCGACGTTGTTGCCCTTCGCCTGCACGCGGTAACCGGTGCCGACGACCTCGAGGCCCTTGGAGTAGCCCTGGGTCACGCCGACGATGTTGTTCGCGATGAGGGTGCGGGTCAGGCCGTGGAGCGCACGCGAGCTGCGCTCGTCGTCCGGTCGGGTGACGAGGACCTGGTTCTCCTCGACCTTGGCCTGGATGGGCTCCGCGACGACGAGCGCCAGCTCGCCCTTCGGGCCCTTGACCGCGACGTTCTGACCGTCGATGGAGACGGTCACGCCAGCGGGGATGTCAATGGGAAGACGTCCGATACGAGACATTGTCGGTCACCACACGTAGGCGAGGACTTCCCCACCCACGCCCTTCTGCTCGGCTTCGCGGTCGGTGAGCAGTCCCGACGAGGTCGAGAGGATCGCCACGCCGAGGCCACCGAGGACCTGGGGGATCTCCGTCGACTTCGCGTACACCCGGAGACCGGGCTTCGAGACGCGCTTGATGCCGGCGATCGAACGCTCGCGCTCGGGGCCGTACTTCAGGTCGATCGTGAGGGTCTCGCCCACGCGGGCGTCCTCGATCTTCCACTCGCTGATGTAGCCCTCGCGCTTGAGGATCTCAGCGATGTTCTTCTTCAGCTTGGAGCTGGGAAGCGAGACGGCGTCGTGGTGCGCCGAGTTCGCGTTCCGCAATCTGGTCAGCATGTCTGCGACCGGATCGGTCATCGTCATGATGGTCGTCCATTCTTCGCCTGGTTTCGACACCCGTTCCACGAATGCCGACCTGAGCGATCGGGTGATCCTGGGGCGATTCCCCTGGATCGGTGTGTTCGTGCGTGCGGGCCGGAGGACGTGAATCCTCCGGCCCGCACCGCCCGAAGTATCTTAGACCGTCTGCTCGGCAGAACGGAACGGGAACCCGAGCTGGCGGAGCAGCGCGCGGCCCTCGTCGTCCGACTTCGCGGTGGTCACGACGGTGATGTCGAAGCCACGCACGCGGTCGATGCGGTCCTGGTCGATCTCGTGGAACACGGACTGCTCCGTGAGACCGAACGTGTAGTTGCCGTTGCCGTCGAACTGCTTGTCGCTGAGACCGCGGAAGTCGCGGATGCGGGGCAGTGCGAGGGTCACGAGACGGTCGATGAACTCCCACGCGCGGTCACCACGGAGGGTGACGTGCGCGCCGATGGCCTGGCCCTCACGCAGCTTGAACTGCGCGATGGACTTGCGGGCCTTCGTGACCTGGGGCTTCTGACCCGTGATCGCCGTGAGGTCCTTGATGGCCCCCTCGATGATCTTCGAGTCGCGAGCGGCCTCACCGACACCGGTGTTCACGACGACCTTGACCAGGCCGGGGACCTGGTTGACGTTCGCGTACCCGAACTGCTCGGTGAGGGCAGCCTTGATCTCGTTCTTGTACTTCTGCTTGAGGCGCGGCTCGACCTTGGTCGCCGGCGCGGCAGTCGTGTCGGTCATCAGAGCTTCTCACCCGACTTCTTGGCGTAGCGGACTCGGACGGTCTTCTTGACGCCGTCCTTCTCCACCTCTTCGTTGCGGAAACCGACGCGGGTCGGCTTCTTGGTCTTCGGGTCGACGATGGCGACGTTCGACACGTGGATCGGAGCCTCGTGCTGCTCGATGCCACCGGTCTTCGAGCCGCGCTGCGTCTGGCCGACGCGGACGTGCTTCGTGACGAAGTTCACGCCCTCGACGACGACGCGGTTCTTGTCCTTGAGGACCTCGATGACCTTGCCCTGCTTGCCACGGTCACCGCCGCGCTCCTGCTTGGCACCCGTGATGACCTGGACCAGGTCACCCTTCTTGATGTTCGCCATGGCTTACAGCACCTCCGGCGCGAGCGAGATGATCTTCATGAACTTCTTGTCACGGAGCTCGCGACCGACCGGACCGAAGATGCGCGTACCGCGCGGGTCGCCGTCGGCCTTGAGGATCACTGCCGCGTTCTCGTCGAACTTGATGTAGGAGCCGTCCTGACGACGGGTCTCCTTCTTGGTGCGAACGATGACCGCCTTGACGACGTCACCCTTCTTCACGTTGCCGCCGGGGATGGCGTCCTTCACCGTGGCGACGATGACGTCACCGAGACCGGCGTAGCGACGACCCGAGCCACCGAGCACGCGGATGGTCAAGATCTCCTTGGCACCCGTGTTGTCGGCGACCTTGAGGCGGGATTCCTGCTGAATCACTGCTGTCTCCTATTCCGAAGTAGGCCTGGGCCTACTTGGCCTTCTCGAGGATCTCGACCAGGCGCCAGCGCTTGGAAGCGCTGAGGGGACGGGTCTCGCTGATCACGACGAGGTCGCCGACACCAGCGGTGCCGAGCTCGTCGTGGGCCTTCACCTTGGACGTGCGACGGATGATCTTGCCGTAGAGCGCGTGCTTAACGCGGTCCTCGACCTCGACCACGATGGTCTTGTCCATCTTGTCGCTCGTGACGTAGCCACGACGCGTCTTGCGGTAGCCGCGAGCGGAGGCGGCGGAGGTCTTCTCTTCGTTCGCCATTACTTCTCCTCGGCGGTCTCGGCCTCGGCCGACTCAGCCGGCTTCTCAGCCTTCTTGGTCGTCTTCTTGGCCTTGGGGGCGGTCTCGACGGGCGCGGGGGTGGCACGGATGCCGAGCTCGCGCTCGCGGAGGACGGTGTAGATGCGAGCGATGTCGCGCTTGACGGCACGGAGACGACCGTGGCTCTCCAGCTGGCCGGTGGCCGACTGGAAGCGGAGGTTGAAGAGCTCCTCCTTGGCCTTCTTCAGTTCGTCAGCAAGACGCTCGTTCTCGAACGTGTCGAGCTCCGTCGGACGGAGCTCCTTGGAACCGATCGCCATTATGCGTCGCCCTCCTCGCGCTTGATGATGCGTGCCTTGAGGGGCAGCTTGTGGATTGCACGGGTCAGCGCCTCGCGGGCGATGTCCTCGTTGACGCCGGAGAGCTCGAAGAGCACACGGCCCGGCTTGACGTTGGCGACCCACCACTCGGGGGAACCCTTACCGGAACCCATGCGGGTCTCGGCCGGCTTCTTCGTGAGCGGACGGTCCGGGTAGATGTTGATCCACACCTTGCCGCCACGCTTGATGTGACGCGTCATGGCGATACGAGCGGACTCGATCTGACGGTTGGTCACGTAAGCGGGCGTGAGCGCCTGGATGCCGTAGTCACCGAACGACACCTTGGTGCCACCGGTGGCCTGGCCCGAACGCTTCGGGTGGTGCTGCTTGCGGTGCTTGACTCGACGGGGAATAAGCATGGTTACGCCTCAACTCCTGCGCCGGCCGGCGCGTCCTGCGGAGCCTGCTGCTGGCGTCCACCGCGGTCGCCGCCACGGCGGTCGCCGCGCTCGCCACGGGGGCCGCCACGACGCTCGGGGCGCGACGAACGCTGGTTCGCCTGCTCGCGAGCGAGCTCCTTGTTCGTGATGTCGCCCTTGTAGATCCAGACCTTCACGCCGATGCGGCCGAACGTGGTCCGGGCCTCGTAGAAGCCGTAGTCGATGTTCGCGCGGAGCGTGTGCAGGGGCACGCGGCCCTCGCGGTAGAACTCCGAGCGCGACATCTCGGCGCCGCCGAGACGACCCGACACCTGGATGCGGACACCCTTGGCGCCGGCGCGCTGTGCACCCTGCAGGCCCTTGCGCATGGCGCGACGGAACGCGACACGAGCGGAGAGCTGCTCGGCGATGCCCTGCGCGACGAGCTGGGCCTCGGTCTCGGGGTTCTTGACCTCGAGGATGTTGAGCTGGATCTGCTTCTTGGTGAGCTTCTCGAGCTCCCCACGGACGCGCTCCGCCTCGGCGCCACGGCGACCGATGACGATGCCCGGACGCGCGGTGTGGATGTCCACGCGGACGCGGTCACGGGTGCGCTCGAGCTCGATGCGGGCGACGCCGGCACGGTCGAGGGTCTTCTTCAGGTACTCGCGCACCTTGATGTCCTCGGCCACGTAGTCGGCGTAGCGCTGACCCGGCTTCGTGCTGTCGGTGAACCAGTGCGAGACGTGGTCCGTCGTGATCCCGAGACGGAAGCCGTACGGGTTGACCTTCTGGCCCATTACTTGCTCGCCTTCTTGCTCGTCGCGGCAGCCTCGACCTCATCCGGCGTCGCGAGGACGACCGTGATGTGGCTGGTGCGCTTGTTGATGCGGAAGGCGCGGCCCTGGGCGCGCGGCTGGAACCGCTTCAGGGTCGTGCCTTCGTCGACGAAGACGCGGCTCACGTAGAGGTCGCGCTCGTCGAGGAAGCTGTTCGTCGAGTCCGCCTTCACCCGGGCGTTCGCGATCGCCGAGGCGACCAGCTTGTACACGGGCTCCGAAGCGCCCTGGGGGGCGAACTTCAGGATGGCGAGGGCCTCGTGGGCCTGCTTGCCGCGGATCAGCTCGATGACGCGACGGGCCTTCTGAGGCGTGACGCGGATGTGTCGCACGCGTGCGATCGACTCCACCATTTCGTTCCTCCTCTGCGTCGCCGCCTTAGCGGCGACGGCCCTTCTTGTCGTCCTTCACGTGACCACGGAAGGTGCGGGTCGGCGCGAACTCGCCGAGCTTGTGACCGACCATCGACTCGGTGACGAACACCGGGATGTGCTTGCGGCCGTCGTGCACGGCGATCGTGTGCCCGAGCATGTTCGGGATGATCATCGAGCGACGCGACCAGGTACGGATCACGTTCTTGGTGTTGGCCTCGTTCTGCGTGACGACCTTGCGGAGCAGGTGCTCGTCGACGAAGGGGCCCTTCTTCAGACTGCGTGGCATCTTCTGAACTCCTACTTGCGCTTCTTGCCGGCGTTACGGCGACGGACGATGAGCTTGTCGCTCGGCTTGTTCGGCTTGCGCGTGCGACCCTCGGCCTGACCCCACGGGCTGACCGGGTGACGGCCACCGGAGGTCTTGCCCTCGCCACCACCGTGCGGGTGGTCGACCGGGTTCATCGCGACACCACGGACGGTCGGGCGGACGCCCTTCCAGCGCATGCGGCCGGCCTTGCCCCAGTTGATGTTCGACTGCTCGGCGTTGCCGACCTCGCCGATCGTGGCGCGGCAGCGGGCGTCGACGTTGCGGACCTCGCCCGACGGCAGACGGAGCTGCGCGTAGGGGCCGTCCTTGGCGACGAGACGCACCGAGGCGCCGGCCGAGCGGGCCATCTTCGCGCCGCCACCGGGGCGGAGCTCGATCGCGTGCACGACCGTACCCACCGGGATGTTGCGGAGCGGCAGGTTGTTGCCGGGCTTGATGTCGGCGCCGGGGCCCTGCTCGATGACGTCGCCCTGCTTGAGCTTGTTCGGCGCGATGATGTAGCGCTTCGTGCCGTCCACGTAGTGCAGGAGCGCGATGCGCGCGGTGCGGTTCGGGTCGTACTCGATGTGTGCGACCTTGGCGTCGACGCCGTCCTTGTCGTGACGACGGAAGTCGATCACGCGGTACTGGCGCTTGTGGCCACCACCGATGTGACGGGTCGTGATGCGACCGGAGCTGTTGCGGCCACCGGTCTTCGGCAGCGGGCGGAGCAGCGACTTCTCCGGCGTCGACCGGGTGATCTCAGCGAAGTCGGCGACCGACGAGCCGCGACGACCGGGGGTCGTCGGCTTGTAGTTACGAATAGCCATGATTAATCCCTTAAGGTCCTCAGCCGACAGCCGTGAAGATGTCGATCGAACCGGACTTGAGCGTCACGATGGCACGCTTGGTGTCCTTGCGCTTGCCCATGCCGAAGCGCGTGCGACGGGTCTTGCCCGGACGGTTCAGCGTGTTGATGCTCGCGACCTTGACGTCGAAGATCTTCTCGATGGCGAGCTTGATCTCGGTCTTGTTCGAGCGGGGGTCCACGATGAACGTGTACTTGCCCTGGTCGATCAGGCCGTAGCTCTTCTCCGAGACGACCGGCGAGATGATGATGTCGCGCGGGTCCTTGTTGAAGCCGCTCATGCGGAGATCTCCTTCGCGGTCTTCGACGCGATGAAGGCGTCGAGTGCGCTCTTGCTGAAGACGAGCGCGTCGGCCTTGAGCACGTCGTAGGCGTTGAGCTGGCCGTACGAGAGCGCGTGGACGTTCGGCAGGTTGCGGATCGACTTGAGCGTGAGCTCGTCGTCCTGCTCGAGCACGATCAGCACGTGCTTGACGGGCGCGACCTTCTCGAGGAGCGTGCGGGCGGTCTTGGTCGACGGCACATCGGCCGCGACGAAGCCCTCCACAGCGGAGATGCGGCCACCGCGGGCGCGGTCCGAGAGCGAGCCGAGCAGAGCAGCGGCGATCATCTTCTTCGGGGTGCGCTGCGAGTAGTCGCGCGGGGTCGGTCCGTGGACGACGCCACCGCCGGTGTGCTCCGGTGCGCGGACCGAACCCTGACGGGAGCGGCCGGTGCCCTTCTGCTTGAACGGCTTGCGACCAGCACCGCGGACCTCGCCGCGGTTCTTGGTCTTGTGGGTGCCCTGACGCGCGGCTGCGAGCTGCGCGGTGACGACCTGGTGGATCAGCGGGACGTTGGTCTCGACGTCGAAGAGCTCGGCGGGGAGCTCGACGGAGCCGGACTTGACGCCCGATGCGTCGAGGACGTCGATCGTGGTTGCGGTCGTGGTGGCCATGATCACTTACCCTTCACGGCGGTGCGGACGAAGACGGAGCGACCGCGAGCACCGGGGACGGCGCCCTTGACGAGCAGCAGACCCTTCTCGGCGTCGACGGCGTGCACCGTGAGGTTGAGGACGGTCACACGCTCGCCACCCATGCGACCGGCCATGCGCATGCCCTTGAAGACACGCGACGGGGTCGACGAAGCACCGATGGAACCGGGCTTGCGGTGGTTGCGGTGGGCACCGTGCGAAGCGGACACACCGGCGAAGCCGTGGCGCTTCATGACACCGGCGAAGCCCTTGCCCTTGGAGGTGCCGACGACGTCGACCTTCTGGCCCGCCTCGAACGTGTCGACGGTGAGCTCCTGGCCGAGCGAGTACTCAGCGGAGTCGTTGGTGCGGATCTCCGTGAGGGTGCGGCGCGGGGTGACCCCGGCGGCCTCGAAGTGGCCGGCGGCCGGCTTGTTGACCTTGCGCGGGTCGATGGCGCCGGCGGCGATCTGGATCGCCTCGTAGCCGTCGCGCTCGACGTTGCGGATCTGGGTGACCACGTTCGGGCCGACCTCGATCACGGTGACGGGGATGAACTTGTTGTTCTCGTCCCACACCTGGGTCATCCCGAGCTTCTTGCCGAGGAGGCCCTTGACGGTCTTGGTTGAGTTCGCCATCAGTCCAGCCCCCTTACAGCTTGATCTCGATATTGACGTCGGCCGGGAGGTCGAGTCGCATGAGCGAGTCGACGGCCTTCGGCGTCGGGTCGACGATGTCGATGACCCGCTTGTGCGTGCGCTTCTCGAAGTGCTCGCGCGAGTCCTTGTACTTGTGGGGAGAACGGATCACGGTGACCACGTTCTTCTCGGTGGGGAGCGGCACCGGGCCGACCACGGTCGCACCGGCACGGGTCACCGTGTCGACGATCTTCCGGGCCGACGTGTCGATGACCTCGTGGTCGTACGACTTGAGCCGGATGCGGATCTTCTGTCCCGCCATGTGTCTCTTTGTCCTCTCTGCGCCGCGCACCCTCGGGCCGCCTGACGCCGCCGTCACCGTGCATTCCTGCAGGGCTTGGCTGTTTTCTGTGAACCAACCGGCCGCATCCGCTGGGGATGACCGCTGTTCTCGTGTCAACCGCGCGGAGCGACCTGGGCCGTTCAGCGTGGGCATGTCGTCTCCCGCACGGTCCGGGCACAGCAGTGCCCGTCACGCTTGGTGGGGAGTCGATCGTGTTCTGCTGCCTGCGGCCCAACCCAGCCCTGCTGGACAGGGGGGTTGTGCACTGCCAGAGCAGTGATCCTGCGCACGCGAACGCGCGCGGAATTCGGAACCGGACAAGTCTCGCATAGGCACGGCATCCGTGCAACCCGGGCGTGTCGCGATTCACGGGCGTGTCGGAACGGGCCGGTTCCCGCGGATCCATGCGGATCGACGGCCAGGAGGCGCGGCTCGCCTCCGTCACGCAGCATGCCCTCCGGAGCGGGTCCGGAGGGCATGTGGCGAACGGTCGTTCCGGACTACTCGGTGACGACCGGGGGGACGAACCACGGCGGGAAGACCGCGACGCGCGGCGCGTGTCCGCCGTGGTCCTTGAGGACCGCCTTGACGCTCTGGCGGACGCGGTCGTTCGGGACGCCGATCACCGCGACGGCGGAGAACGGCACGCTCGGGCCGGCGAGCAGCTCGAGGCCGTGCATCTCCGGGTCGGTGAAGTCCGTGCGACGGATGAGGTTGGTCGCGGCCTCCGGTCCGACGGCGAACCGGACGTCGTCGGCGTCGGCGTCCTGGTCGGCGACGATGACCGACGCACCGAAGGCCGACACCGGCACGACGAGCATGATGTACTCCGTCGCGCGGGTCCGGCGGGCGGCGTCGGACCACCGCTCCCCCTCGGCGCCGGTGCGGAGCTCGTCCCAGCGCGTCGCGTCGGGCGACAGCGTGAAGGGCACGTGCGCGGCGACCGGCGAGCCGTCGGGGGCCGTCGCGGCGGCGCGGGCGGCCCGGGCCTCGGCGGAGGCGACGTCGACGACGGGCGTCACGGCGTCCGACGCGAGGATCGCACCGGACCCCACGATGTCGTCGAGGTTGTCCACGTGGGTCACGTGGTGCGCGCGGAGCGAGGCGAAGTCACGCGCCTCCGGCAGGTCGGGCACCGGGGACCGCAGCGAGGACGCCGGGGCCGCCGCCTGACCGGGGACGGTCCGGAGCGAGGTGGTGATCCGGGTGCGGCGCGGGGTCGGGGTGGTGGGGGTCTCTGCCGCCTCGCGCTGGCGTGGCGCGCAGATGTCGCAGAGTTCGGTGGGGAATCCGTGGATGCACTCGTCAGTCACGACTGGTGGGGTCCTTCCGTGCCCGGGTGGGGGTGTTCGGGCACGAGGTCCAACGGTACGTCATCGCAGCCCCTTCCCGGTCACTGTCGGTAGAGCAGTGCGCGGACCTCGGACTCGGCGGCGTGGGTCCGTGCCGGGTCGATGGTCTCGCCGTGGTGGTAGGCGTCGATGAGGCGAGGGTCGATGTAGCTCTGTCGACACACCGTCGGGGTGTTGCCGAGTTCCTCGCTCGCGACCTTGACCGCGTGCGACACGGCCTTCTTCCGCTTCGCGTCGGACGGCTGCGGGCCGGTGACCGCCAGGTCGACCGCCGCGGCGACGGTGCCGTGCAGCGTGCGGAAGTCCTTCGCGGTGAACTCCTCGCCCGCCCGGTCCTTGACGTACTCGTTGATGTCCTCGGCGGAGAGGGGCTCCCACTCGGCGCCGCGCCGCTCGCGGAACGACAGGAGCCGGGCGTTCGGGCCCCGTCGCTTCATGCCGGCGATCACCGTCGCGAGGTCCGGGTCGTGGATCGACGAGGACCACTCCTGGCCGCTCTTGCCCGGGAAGTCCAGCTCGATGTCGTTGCCGGAGACGTGCGCGTGGGCGCAGAGCAGCGTCGACAGGCCCCGGCTGCCGTGCTCGGTGGCGTAGCGCTCCGAACCGACCCGGAGCGAGCCCTGGTCGAGCATCCGGAAGGCCGCGGCCAGCGCACGCTGCTTGTCCGGCTCCGGACGCCGCAGGTCGATGGTGACACCGCGGCGGGCCACCGGCAGGGACTCGGCGAGCGCGAGGGCACGGTCGTACTTGATCCGGTCCATCCGCTCCCGCCAGGAGGGGTGGTACATGTACTGGCGCCGCCCGGCCCCGTCGATGCCGGTCGCGAGGATGTGGCCGTTCTCGTACGGCGAGATCCAGACGTCGTCCCACGCCGGCGGGATGACGAGGTCCTCGAGGCGCTGTCGGACCGCGGGGTCGGTCACGGTGGTGCCGTCCGGGGCACGGTACGAGAACCCACGCCCGCTGCGGACGCGGTGGTAGCCGCGACCGTTGGTCGCGGAGCGGCGGAGACGTGTCACGTCCCCGATGCAACTCGCCACCGCCTGTGACCGGACCCGGTGACGGACGGGAGGCGCGGTGCCGGCTGGCACCGCGCCTCCCGCCCGCCGTCCGGTCGGCTACCGCCCCGTCTGCCGACGACGACGGAGCACGAGGACCGCGCCACCGGCCACCAGGAGCAGGAGCGCCGCGACGGAGCCGTGCCAGACGACGTCGGTGCCCGTGAAGGCGAGCCGCCCGCCGTCCGGGCCGGTCACGACCGGCGCCGCCCGGGAAGGTGATGTCAGGGTCGCGGTGGTGCGGCTCCCGTCCTCACCCGCGACGGAGTACGGGACCGCCACGGCGCCGCTGGAGCCGGGGACCGGGGTGAACGTGACCGTGCCGTCCTCGCCCACCGTGAAGGTCCCGTGGTCCGGGATCGTCACCGTGGTGACGAGCTCGCCCGTCTCCGGGTCGACCAGGCGCACGGACGCGGGGTCGATCGGGGTCGAGCCGGCCGCATCGTTGCCGAGGACGTCCACCGTCACCGGCTCGCCGGGCGTCCCGGTCCGGGTGTCGTTCGTCGCCACCGGGGCCGTGCCCACCGTCACGGTGATCGTCGACGAGGCCGTGCCGCCGTCGCGGTCGGTGATCGCGTACGGGACCTCGAGCGTGCCGGTGAAGCCCGCCACCGGTGCGAAGGTGACCGCACCGGTGGTGGTGTCCACCGTGAAGGTCCCCTTCCCGGGCACCGCGAGCGAGGTGATCGGTGCGCCGTCGGCGTCCACCAGACGGACCGACCCGGGCACGATCGGCGTGCGGGCGTTGCCGGCGCCGTCGTTGCCGAGCACCGCGACGGTCACCGGGGTGTCCGCGGCCGTCCGGGCGGTGTCGGGACGGGCCGTGGGCGCCACGGGGGTGACGGTGACGCTGATGGTGGCGGTGGTCGTCTGCCCACCGGTGTCACCGATCTGGTAGGTCACGGTCGACGCCGTGCCGGCCCAGCCCCGCACCGGGGTGAACAGCACCGAACCCGTGGTCGGGTCCGCCGTGTACACGCCCTCGCCGGCGGCGGTCAGGGTGCGCCCGTCGGCGGAGACGACCGCGCCCGCGGGCTGCCCGGCGGTGGGGAACACGACCGAGGTCGGGTCGATCGGGGTGCCGCCGCGGACGCCTGGCCGGTCGTTCCCCGGGGCGACGACCGTCATGGGGGTGTTCTGCGCGGTGGCGGCGGTGTCGTCCTCGGCGACCGGGCCGACCGGCGTGACGGTGACCGCGACGGTCGAGGAGGTGGTGGTCCCGTCCACGTCGGCGACCTGGTACGTGACGGCCGAACCGGGTCCGCGGAAGGTCGGCTCCGGCGTGAACGTCACCGTGCCGTCGGGGTGCACCGTGTACACGCCCTGACCGGGGACGGTGAGCGCCTTGCCGCTGTCCGAGACGGTCGCACCGGCGGGCTGCCCCGTCGCGGGGAACACCACGGTGGCGGGGTCGAGCGGCGTGCCGGCGTTCCCGGCGGTGTCGTCGCGGAGGACGTCGATCGTGGTCGCCTCGCCCTGCGAGGTCGTCGCGCTGTCCGGTGCCGCCGTCGGTGCGACCGCGGTGACGCGCACCACGATGGTGCCGGTCGCCGACTGACCGCCGGTGTCACTGACCTGGTACGTCACCGGGGCGGTGGTGCCCGTGGAGCCCTGCGCCGGGGTGAACGTCACCTTCCCGCTGTCCGGGTCGACCGTGTACACACCCTCGCCGGGGACCGTGAGCGCTTTCCCACCGTCCGACACCGTCGCGCCGTCCGGTTGCCCGGAGGTGGGGAACACGACGGACGTCGGGTCGATCGGTGTGCCGCGCTCGACGCCGGGAGCGGCGTCCCCGGCGACGTCGACCGTGACCGGGGTGTTCTGCTGCGTGGTCGTGGTGTCGTCGGCTGCGCGGGGACGGACTGGCGCGACGGAGACCGCGATCTGCGCCGTCGACGTGCCGCCGTCGGCGTCCGCCACGCGGTACGTCACGGGCGAGGCGTCCCCGCGGAACGTCGGTTCCGGGGTGAAGGTCACCGCGCCGGTCGTCGGGTCGGCCGTCCAGGTGCCCACTCCGGGGACGCTCAGCGTGCGAGCGTCGTCGGAGACCGTGGCACCGTCGGGCTGACCGGCGGTGGGGAACACGACCGACGTGGCGACGGTGCCGCCCTGGTCGTTGTCGAGGACGTCGATGGTGACGGCCTCGCCCTGGTCGGTGGTCGCCACGTCGTCCTGCGCCGCACCGCGGTAGGTGACCGACACCTGCCCCTGGGTCTGGTTCCCGCGGGTGTCCGCGACGGTGTAGATGACCGGGGTCGGGTTCTTCGTGAAGCCGTCCTCCGGGGTGAAGGTCACGGCACCGCTCGTCGGGTCGACGGTCCAGACGCCCTGGCCGGGGACCGTGAGGGTCTTGCCGCCGTCGCGCACGGTCGAGCCGGCGACGTCCGGTGCGGTCAGCTGCACGGTGGTCGGGTCGATGTCGCCCGTCGCGCCCTGCAGCACGTCGACGGTCGCGGGCTGGCCCGGGGTGTTGGCGGTGGACGAGCTGTTCTCGACCTTCGGCTTCAGCGGGT
>NZ_BACZ01000275.1 GCF_000333375.1 Curtobacterium sp. B18 | reverse complement strand
CGCTCTCGACCGCGAGCGGACCTACGGCAGGAGCGCCAGTCGCTCGAGCACCGTCAGGGCGCGATGCCGCTCCCGATGCACGAGGCTCGGCTGGCCATGGCCCGCGCGGCCGGCATCGACCCGTCCGAGTTGCCCTTCGTCGCCGAACTCCTCGACGTGCTTCCCGGCGAGGAGCGCTGGCGCACCGCGATCGAGTCCGTCCTGGCGCCCGTCGCCCGGACGCTGCTCGTCGACCAGGACCGCCTCGCCGACTTCAGCGAGGCGATCGACGCACTCCGCCTGCCCGTGCGCGTGCAGTTCGAGGGCGTGCCGACCGGGCCGCACATCGACGTCGACGGCGACCCGTCCATGGTGTCCGGCAAGCTCGCCATCAAGCCCTCGCCGTTCAGCACCTGGGTGCGGGAGCGGATCGAGTCCGACCGCACCGACGCCCGGTGCGTCGCCGATGCCTCGGAACTCGGCGGTGGCGGCCGTCGTGTGACCGAGTCCGGCCAGCTCCGTGACGGTCGGCGTGGCGCACACGGCGACCGGCGCCAGGCGAACGTCATCGGCTTCACGAACGAGGCCAGGGTCGCCTCGGTCGAGCAGGAACTCGCCGCGATCGCCCAGGACCTCGCCACGCTCGAGGCCCGCCGCACCGACGTCGCGCAGGACATCACCGCCCTGGACGTCCTGCGCCAGGCGCACCAGCACGTCGTGGACGTCACGTGGGAGGCGATCGACGTCGCCGGCCTCGAGGACTCGCTCGCCCGGCTCGACCAGGAACGCCAGGCGCTCCTCGCCGCCGACGACGGCCTCCGCACCCTGCGCACGGCCGTCGGTCGGCTCCGCGCCGCCCTCGACGAGGCGTCGGACCGTCGCGCCGCCGCCCGCCAGTCGGTCGCCCGGCTCGAGGAGCGGCACGCCGTGCTCGTGGACGGTCAGGACGCCGCGGCCGAGATCCTGTCGCGCTTCGAGGACACCCCGCAGTCGCTGCCCGACGTCGAACAGGCCCGACTGCTCGAGGAGACGTTCGCCGAGGTCGGTGCACCGGACGGGGTCGACGGCTTCGACGACGCCACCCGCCGCCTGAAGCGCCGCCTCGAGGAACGGCTGTCACAGGCGCTCGACGGTGCGGCCTCGGCCTCGACGGCGTTGACGCTGACGTTCCAGCGCTACCAGGACGCGTGGCCGGACCCCAACCTCGGGACGGGCGTCGCGTCCTACCCCGACTACCGGGCCATCCTCGACCAGATCGTCGCGACCGGACTGCACTCCCGGCGCAGCGAGTGGCGTCGACGGCTGTCGCAGTGGAGCGGCGAGGACCTCGTCCCCCTCGCCGGCGCCTTCGACCGTGCCGTCGTCGAGATCGAGGAGCGACTCGAGCCCGTCAACGAGATCCTGCGCGAGCTGCCGTTCGGTGCCAACCGCGACCGGCTCAAGATCCAGATCCGCCGGGTCACCCGAGAAGAGGTGACGGCCTTCCGCCGCGAACTCCGGGCGCTGTCGGCGTCGGTCGACACGGAGTTGACCGACGACGTGCTGGAGACCCGGTTCCGCCGGCTCCGGCGCTTCATGGCCGTCATCCGTCCGGACCCGTCCGTCCCGCGCGGTGGCCGGACCACCCAGCGCGACGCCGTGCTCGACGTCCGCCGGCACATGGAGATCACGGCCGTCCGGTACGACACGTCCGGCGACGACCTCGGCGTGTACTCGTCGCTCGGGGACAAGTCGGGCGGTGAGACGCAGGAGCTCGTGGCGTTCATCGTCGGCGCGGCACTCCGGTACCAGCTCGGCGACGAGACCCGACCGCGGCCCCGGTTCGCGCCGGTGTTCCTCGACGAGGCGTTCATCAAGGCCGACTCGGAGTTCGCCGGCCGGGCCGTCACCGCGTGGCTGCGCCTCGGGTTCCAGCTCGTCGTCAGTGCGCCGCTCGACAAGGTGACCGCCCTCGAGCCCTCGATGGAGCGGCTCCTGTCGATGCGGAAGCACCCGGACAACGGGCACTCCTCGATCACCGAGATCGCCCGCGTGGCGTCGGACGCGTAGGCGCGTCCGTTCCCGCCCGCGGGCCGGGGTCGCGGGCCCGCGGGTTCGCGG
>NZ_BACZ01000276.1 GCF_000333375.1 Curtobacterium sp. B18 | reverse complement strand
AAGAAAAGAGCCTCCAGGCCGTCGCGTCGGCACCCCCACCGCGCGCGTCCGCGCGGTGCGCGGCCCCGACTAGAATGGTCGGCATGCCCCGGGACGAACACGGACACCTGACCGCCGGCCGCATCTCCCCGCAGCGGTCCGTCCCGAAGGACATCGAGCGCCCGGAGTACGTCGGGAAGGCCGAGCCGCACGAGCACGGCCTCGGTGACACGTACACCCCCGACGAGGTGGAGCAGATCCGGGTCGCCGGACGCATCGCCTCGCAGGCCATCGACGCCGTCGGCCGAGCGATCCGTCCCGGTGTCACGACCGACGAGCTCGACCGGATCGGCCACGAGTTCGTCGTCGCGCACGGCGCCTACCCGTCGACGCTCGGCTACCGCGGCTACCCGAAGTCGCTCTGCTCCAGCCTCAACGAGGTCATCTGCCACGGCATCCCCGACGACACCGTCCTGCAGGAGGGCGATCTCGTCAACATCGACATCACCGCCTACAAGGACGGGATGCACGGGGACACGAACCGCACCTTCATCGTCGGTCAGGCATCACAGGAGGTCGAGGACCTCGTCACCCGCACGCGGCTCGCGCTCGAGCGCGGCATCAAGGCCGTCGCCCCGGGGCGGCAGGTGAACGTGATCGGCCGCGCGATCGAGGCGTACGCGAAGCGCTTCGGCTACGGCGTCGTCCGCGACTACACCGGCCACGGCGTCGGCCGCGCGTTCCACTCCGGGCTGATCATCCCCCACTACGACGCCCCGCGCTTCGACGACGTCATGGAGCCCGGCATGGTGTTCACGATCGAGCCCATGCTCACGCTCGGCGGCATCGACGCGGACATCTGGGCCGATGACTGGACCGTCTCCACCCGCGACAAGTCGTGGACCGCACAGTTCGAACACACCCTCGTCGTCACCGAGCGCGGCGCGGAACTCCTCACCGTCTCCTGACATCCACACCGAAAGGCTCCTCATGACCTCCCTCGCAGTCGGCGTCGACATCGGCGGTACGGGCATCAAGGGCGCGATCGTCGACGTCTCCACCGGCGAACTCACCACCGACCGGATCAAGAAGGCCACGCCGGAGGGCGGCAAGCCGCACGACATCGTCGCCGTCGCCGCGTCCATCCTCGAGGAGCTCGCCCCGGCCTCGGACGTCCCCGTCGGGGTCTGCTTCCCCGCGATCGTCCGCGACGGCAAGACCATGTCGGCCGCCAACGTGTCGAAGAAGTGGATCGGCTTCGAGGCCGAGGCGCTCTTCGAGAAGGAACTCGGCCGCTCCATCCACTTCGTCAACGACGCCGACGCCGCCGGGTTCGCCGAGCAGCAGTTCGGTGCGGCGAAGGGCAAGGACGGCCTCGTCGTCGTCACCACCCTCGGCACGGGCATCGGCACCGCGCTCATCAACGATGGTGTGCTCATCGTGAACTCGGAGCTCGGGCACCTCGAGATCGACGGGCACGACGCCGAGTCGCGGGCCTCGTTCGCCGCCAAGGAGCGCGACGACCTGTCCTGGAAGCACTGGGCGAAGCGGCTGCAGAAGTACTACTCGACGCTCGAAGCCCTGCTCTCCCCGGAACTCTTCGTCGTCGGCGGCGGAGTGTCGAAGCAGTACGAGGAGTTCCTGCCGCTGCTCGACCTGCAGGCGGACATCATCCCGGCGACGCTCCGGAACAACGCGGGCATCATCGGCGCGGCGACCCTCGCCGCGAAGAGCGCCTGACACGTCGGCGTCGGCGCGCCCGGACGTCGACGTCGCACGACACGCCGCGCGCTTCGTGTCGAGGTCGCACGAGGTGCCGTTCGCGTCTCGGCCGGACAGCAATTCGGGCGACCTCGGTGTCCGTGCCCGCTAGACTCGTCATCGCGAACGGGTCGGTGAGACGGTCGCGTCACTCCCCCGGGAGTGCCGAGGAACGTCCGGGCTCCACAGAGCAGGGCGGTGGGTAACACCCACCCGGAGCAATCCGCGAGACAGTGCCACAGAAAGCAGACCGCCGGCGGCGACGTCGGTAAGGGTGAAACGGTGGTGTAAGAGACCACCAGGGGTCCGGGTGACCGGATCCGCTCGGTAAACCTCGCCCGGAGCAAGGTCAGACAGAGGACGCTGAGGCTGCTCGCCGAGTCCTCGGGTAGACCGCTGGAGGCCGACGGCAACGTCGGTCCGAGAGAGATGGCCGTCACCGCCGCTTGCGGCGGGACAGAACCCGGCGTACGGCCGGCCCGTTCGCACCCTGTACTTGCCGGTGGGCGGCGCGCGCGCGGGCGCTTGGGCGCTCGCACGGGCGCTTGCGCGCTTGGGCGCTCGCGCCTTCGCTCGCTCGTGCGGTGCCCGCTCGCTTGCACGGTGCGGCGCCCGCTCGCTCGGTGCGGCGCTCCGTCGCACCGTGCGCGGTGCGGCAACCCGTGCCGGGTTGATCGCTGGGTGCGCCGCTTCAACCTGCCACGGAGCTGGCATCGGCGCACCGGCTGACGAAGGGCGCACCGTGCGGTCGCGACGCATGACGCGGCGGACGGGAGGGACGGTGCGCGCCCGCACCGCGCCTCCCGTCCGCCGCGAGGACGGCCCGCACGCCGAAGTGCGCAGCGCACCGTGCGCGGTACGCCAACCCGTGCCGGGTTGACCGCTGGGTGCGCCTCTTCAACCTGCCACGGAGCTGGCAGCGGCGCACCGGCTGACGAAGCGCGCACCGTGCGGGCAGCGGCCGTGCATGACCCCGCGCCGATCCCGCCCGCGCCAGCCCTCGCCCGCCCGCGCCGCCCGCGCCAATCCTGCCCGCGCCCGCCCCGGACGCACGGTGCCCCCTGGCGCCGCGCCTCCCGTGTCCGCACCGCGGCCAGCGACTACAGCCCGGACTCTGCCGTCCGCACCAGGATCGCGTCGCTGTCCGGGCAGAGCACCACGTCATCGGGCGCCGCACGCCGGATCGTCTGCAGGTCGGAGTTCGTCAGCGTGACGCCGGAGGCCGTCGACACGCCACCCTGCAGCAACGACGCACCGAAGCCGTAGCGCGCCCGCTGCCGGTCGTAGAGCGCGAGGAGGTCGGCCGGCACCTTCGCGGCGACAGCGGCGCGGCTCTGCGTGGCGGACTCGCGATCGGCCTCGAGCCGTGCGATCTCGGCGTCGCGCTCGGCCACGAGCCCGGTGCGCTGCGCCTCGACGTCAGCGAGCTGCGCCTCGATGTCGCCGACCCGGGCGCGGAAGCCGTCGAGGTGCTCCATCACCTCGAGCTCGGCCGTCTCGAGGTCGCCGATGCGACGCTGCAGCGACTCGAGCTCGCTCTGCAGACCCGCGGCGTCCTTCGCGCTCGAGACGTTCTGGAGCATCGTCGTGTCGCGCTCGACCCGGGCCTGTGCCGTGGCGGTGTCGGACTCGAGGCGTGCGAGCTCGCGCTCGGCGTCCTCGACCTCGCCCGTGGCCGCCGCGAGCTGGGCACGGAGACCCGCCGCCGCCGTGCTGAGCTCGGTGAGCCGATCGCCCTTCTGCAGCGACGTGATGCGGTGCGCGATACGGGTGACGTCGTTGTCGAGGCGCTGGACGTCGAGGAGGATGACCTGGTCCTCGGGTGCTGCCTTCATGGTCAGACTCCTTGTGTGTCGGTGGTGGGTTCGGCCGCCGGCAGGACGGCGAAGTCCCACGGGTCGGTGCGGAGGTCGCTCACGGTGACGCGGACGCCCGCCGCACGGCGGAGCTGCTCGGCGGCGACGTCGAGCCAGAGCCACTCGGTGGCCCAGTGCGAGGTGTCGATGAGGGCCGGCCCGCCGCCGAGCAGCGCCTGCTCGCGGAACTCGGACGCGGGGTGGTGACGGAGGTCGCTCGTGACGTACACGTCGGCCCCGAGCACGGCGGGGTGCCCGAGGTAGGCGTCACCGGCACCGGCGCAGAGGGCGACGGACCGGATCAGCTGGTCGAAGTCACCCGAGACGCGGACACCGGTCGCGGTGCCCGGCAGGAGGTCCACGAGTGCACGGGCGAGCGCCCCCAGGGTGGTCGGTTCGGCGAGCTCGCCGACACGGCCGATGCCCGTCGACGGGTCCGTGCCGGGTTCGAGGGGTCGTTGGTCGGTCAGCCCGAGCCGGTCGGCGAGCACGGCCGATGTGCCCGTCGTGACGACGTCGGCGTTGGTGTGGGCCGCGACGAGTGCCGCGCCGCCGCGCACGAGGGTGGCGAGCACACTGCCCTTGTAGGTCGACTCGGCGATGGTCGTGACCCCGCGGAGCAGCAGCGGATGGTGCGTGAGCAGGAGGTCGGCACCGAGCTCGACCGTCTCACGCGCGGTGGCCGGTACGGCGTCGACCGCGAGGTGCACGTGATCGACGGTCTGGTCGGGGTCGCCCGCGACGAGCCCGACGGAGTCCCAGGACTCGGCGCCGGTGGCGGGCCACAGGTCCTCGATCACGGCCTGGAGTTCGCGGAGCGTCGGCATCCCGTCAGTCTACCGAGCCGACCGGGTGACCCCGGGCGTCCTGTGACGACGG
>NZ_BACZ01000277.1 GCF_000333375.1 Curtobacterium sp. B18 | reverse complement strand
GGCGAAAGGTAGAACTCGGGATGCCCTTCGACCATCTGCCTGATCTGCAGAATGAAGGTGAACATCGATCCCTGCTTCAACGTTCGAGGTGGAGATTCCGCTTCATCGGGGAATCAGGGTCGGTTCGGGTTACCCCATTGATGCAGAACCGTGACCGCACGCGCAACGCGGCCCCCGTCCGGGGGCGTTACGAGCGTGTTACGGGGTACACGTCGGTCCCCCTCGCGGTGGGAAGATCCTGTCCGCACTGGTGCTGACAGCACTCCGGTGGACCGGAAGCGGTGCCGGATGGCCGTCACGAGCACGAGCAGGTTCCGGGAGGCGCGGCGTACCACCGCAGGAAAGCCCCGTTCAGAGCATGGTCGCCGGGCGCGTCACCGCGTGGCTCCGGCACGCCTCCCCGACACCCGACGGCGAACGATCACGACGAGGTAACGACGGGCGGCCACCTGTGCCCCGGGGTACACGGAGATGTCGAACGGGGGACGCTGCGCGTTACGGGGAATTCACTTCCGAGGACGTGTCAACTCACTGCGAAACACGTCAGCTCGGGCGTGTCGCGACCGGGGTCAGGCGCCGTAGAACTCGCGCTCGAAGACCTGACGGGCCCGGCGGGTGATCCCGAGGTAGTCGTCCTCGAGCTCCGACGCCGACCCCGGCGGGTACTCCATGAGCCGGGCGATGCCCTCGAGCTGCACACGGTCGACGGGCAGCACGTCGGTCGTCTTGCCCGACCAGAGGACGAGCGCGCTCCGGGTCCGCGACGCGAACCGCCACGCCGCCCCGAGCCGCTCGGCGTCCTCGGGTGCCACGAGCCCGGCGTCGCGTGCGGCGTCGAGGGCCTCGAGCGTCGAGGTCGTCCGGAGGCCGGGGATCGTCAGCGCGTGCTGGAGCTGCAGGAGCTGGACGAACCACTCCACGTCGCTCAGTGAACCGCGTCCGAGCTTGAGGTGGCGTGCCGGGTCCGCACCGCGCGGGAGCCGCTCGGACTCGACGCGGGCCTTGATGCGCCGGACCTCGCGGACCTGCTGGTCGTCGATGCGGTCCGGGTACCGCGTCCGGTCGGCCAGGTGCTCGAAGTCACGGAGGAGCTGCGCGTCCCCCACCGCACCCCGGGCTCTGAGCAGCGCCTGCGCCTCCCACGTGAGCGACCAGCGGGCGTAGTAGGCGCCGTAGGAGTCGAGCGTGCGGACCACGGGACCGTTCTTGCCCTCTGGACGCAGGTCGATGTCGAGGTCGAGCGGGTGGATGGCGTCGTCGGTGAGCCGCCCGAGTTCCCGCACGATGGTCTGCGCCGCCCGCGAGGCCTGCTCCGAGGGGACGTCCTCGGGCGCGCGGTAGACGTAGAGCACGTCGGCGTCGGAACCGAACCCGAGCTCGCGCCCGCCGTACCGTCCCATCGCGATGACGCCGAACTCGAGCCCGGGCGGGGCGTCCCGCCGTGCCAGCACGAGGGCGCCGGCGAGGGTGGACTCGGTGACGTCGCTGAGCGCGGGCCCGAGGGCGTCCACGTCGAGGTGCCCGAGCACCGCCGCCATGCCGAGACGGAGGGTCTCACGACGGCGGGCGGACCGCACCAGTGCCGCGGCGCCGTCGACGTCGTCGCCGTGCCGGGCGGTCGTCGCGCTGACCTCGGCGAGCAGCGACTCGACCGGGCGGGGCCGCAGCAGCGTCTCGGGTTCGTCGAGCCAGGCGACGGCCTCGGGGAAGCGCTCGAGCAGACCGGACAGGAAGGCCGACTCGGACAGCACCGTCGTGAGCGAGTGCGCCGCACCGGACGAGTCGCGGAGCATGCGGAGGAACCAGCTCGACTCCCCCAGGGTGTCGCTCAGCCGGCGGAAGGCCAGGAGCGCCCGGTCGGGTGCCGGCCCCTCGGCCATCCACCGCAGGAGCACGGGCAGGAGGTTGCGCTGGATCGCGGCGCGACGGCTCGTCCCCTGGGTCAGCGCGCGGATGTGGCTGAGCGCGCCCGCCGGGTCCGCGAAGCCGATCGCGCCGAGGCGGTCGACGGCCTGGTCGCTCGTCAGCACGATGTCGCCGTCGCTCGCCGCCACCGCCGACAGCAGCGGTCGGTAGAACAGGCGCTCGTGGAGTCCGCGGACCTCGAGCTTCACGGCCCGCCACCGGGTCTCGACCGCCGATGCCGACCGGGCGAGGCCACTCGAGCGTGCCAGGACGCGGAGCTCCTCCTCGTCGGAGGGCATCAGGTGGGTGCGCTGCAGGCGGCGCAGCTGAATCCGGTGCTCGAGCAGGCGGAGCAGGGCGTAGTCCGGGCCGAACCGCGCGGCCTCGGGGCGACCGACGTAGCCCGCGGCGGTGAGGGCGTCCATCGCCTCGAGCGTGGACCGGACCCGCACAGTCTCGTCGTCGCGGCCGTGCACGAGCTGGAGGAGCTGCACGGTGAACTCGACGTCCCGCAGCCCGCCGGGCCCGAGCTTGAGCTGCCGGTCGACCTCGTCGTCGGGGATGTTGTCCGTCACCCGCTGGCGCATGCGCTGCACGGACTCGACGAACCCCGGGCGCTGCGCGGACGTCCACACGAACCCGGCGACCGCCTGGGCGTAGCGCTCCCCCAGGTCGACGGAGCCGGCGATCGGCCGCGCCTTCAACAGCGCCTGGAACTCCCACTCCTTCGCCCACCGCTCGTAGTACGCCACGTGCGAGTCGAGGGTCCGGACGAGCGCGCCGTCCTTGCCCTCCGGACGGAGGTTCGCGTCGACCTCCCAGAGCGCCGGCTCGGCCGCGAGGTCGGTGATCGCATGGGTCGCCGCGATGGCCAGCCGGGTCGCGATGAGCACGGCCCGGTCGGTGCCGACGCCGGTGTCTGCCTCGTCGTCACGGGTCGGCTCGGTCACGAAGATGACGTCGACGTCGCTGACGTAGTTCAGCTCGCGCGCCCCGGCCTTGCCCATCGCGATGACGGCGAGCGGCGTCGCGGCGACGTCGGCCGCCGGGAACGGGACCTCGCGCCGGGCGACGTCCACCGCGGCCTCGAGCGCGGCGCCCGCGAGGTCGGCGAGCCCGGCGGCTACGGCGGGGAACGCCTCGGTCGGCGCGGCGTTCAGGACGTCGAAGAGGGCGATCTGGGCGAGGTGCCGGCGGTAGCGCACGCGCAGCCGGAGCCGCGCGTCCTCACCGGTGGCGCCGTCGATCGCCGCGAGCAGCGACGCGGTGTAGGCCTCCTGCGACCACGGCGCCGTCACCGGGTCGAGCAGCAGGTCGATCTCGGCCGGGCGCCGGTGCAGGAACTCGCCGAGCCCGACCGACGCGCCGAGCAGCCGGACGAGGCGCTCGGCCGCGGCCTCGTCCGCGAGGACGGGGCGCAGTTCGTCCGGCGCGCGCTCGAGCAACCGCTCGAGCGCGCGGAGCGCGCCGTCCGGATCGGCGGTGGACTCCCAGAGGGCCGGGGCGGCGCTCACCGGCACCGGCAGGTCGGGGCCGAACCGCGCCTCCAGGTCGGCGATGCGTTCGAGGCTCTCCGACAGCTCCGCGAAGCCCAACCGGGCCAACTCGGAACGCGACGTCGTCGTCCGACCGGTCATCTGGTGCGCGCTCCCGGTGCCGTCAGAGCGCGCCGAGGTTGGTGTCGAGCTCGAACGGCGTGACCTGGTCGCGGTAGGCCTTCCACTCCTGCCGCTTGTTCAGCAGCACGAAGTTGAAGACCTGCTCGCCGAGCGTCTCGGCCACGAGCTCCGAGTCCTCCATGAGGCTGAGGGCATGGTCGAGGCTCGCCGGGAGCTGGCTGTACCCGAGCGCGCGCCGCTCGGAGTCGGACAGGCTCCAGACGTTGTCCTCGGCCTCGGGCGGGAGCTCGTAGCCCTCGTCGACGCCCTTGAGCCCGGCGGCGAGCAGCAGCGAGTACGCCAGGTACGGGTTCGCCGCCGAGTCGATGCCGCGGTACTCGATGCGGGCGGACTGGCCCTTGTTCGGCTTGTACAGCGGGACGCGCACGAGCGCCGAGCGGTTGTTGTGGCCCCAGGTCACGAACGACGGAGCCTCGTCACCGCCCCAGAGTCGCTTGTACGAGTTCACGAACTGGTTCGTGACCGCGGTGATCTCGGGAGCGTGCTTGAGGACACCGGCGATGAAGTGCTTCGCCGTGTCGGACAGCTGGTACTGGCCGCCCGCCTCGTAGAACGCGTTCTGGTCGCCCTCGAACAGCGACACGTGCGTGTGCATGCCCGAGCCCGGCTGCCCGGAGAGCGGCTTCGGCATGAAGGTGGCGTAGACGCCCTGCTCGATCGCGACCTCCTTCACGACCGTGCGGAAGGTCATGATGTTGTCGGCCATCGTCAGCGCGTCGGCGTAGCGGAGGTCGATCTCGTTCTGCCCGGGGCCGGCCTCGTGGTGGGAGAACTCCACCGAGATGCCGAGGTCCTCGAGCATCCGGACCGACCGGCGACGGAAGTCGTGCGCGCTGCCACCGGGGACGTTGTCGAAGTAGCCGGCGCGGTCGACGGGCTGGGGGCCGCCGTCCTTCCAGTCACGGCTCTTCAGCAGGTAGAACTCGATCTCGGGGTGCGTGTAGAACGTGAAGCCGCGCTCGCTCGCCTTCGCCAGCGTGCGCTTCAGCACGTTGCGCGGGTCGGCGACGGCGGGCTGCCCGTCCGGCGTCGTGATGGCTCTTCTCGAAGGCCAACGTCGACCGCACGAACGCGTTCTTCCACCGCTTCGGACCGCTCGCCGTGATCCTCGCCCGCTTCGTCCCGGTCGTGCGGACCTTCCTGCCGATCGCCGCCGGTGTCGGCCGGATGAACTACAAGAAGTACTCGCTGTACAACGCGATCGGCGCCGTCATCTGGGGCGTCGGCGTGACGTTCCTCGGGTACTTCATCGGGCACATCCCGTTCGTCGCGCACATCGTCCGCGAGTACATCGACATCATCCTGCTCGCGGCCGTCGTCGTGACGGTGGTGCCGATGGCGCTGACGTACGTGCGGAACGCACGCAGGGCCAAGCGCGACGAAGCCGCGGGCGAGGCGGGGACCGAACCGCAGCAC
>NZ_BACZ01000278.1 GCF_000333375.1 Curtobacterium sp. B18 | reverse complement strand
GGGTGAACTCGTGGCCCCGGCGCTGCTGGAGCAGCGGACGGGAGGCGCGGTTCGGCTCCGCCTGGTCGCTCGCGACGGACGGGGTGGAGGACTCGGTCATGCGGTTGCGTCTGCTTCCTGGCCCGCGCTCTGCAGCAGGTCGATCGCTGCGGGCAGGTCGTCGGGGGTCTTGATCGCGACGGTCGGCGTGCCGCGCAGACCGCGCTTCGCCAGGCCGACGAGGGCACCGGCGGGGGCGAGTTCGATGATGCCGGTCACGCCGGCGGCCGCGAACGACTCCATCACGGCGTCCCAGTGCACCGGGCTCTGGATCTGCTGCACCATCAGGTCGACGAAGCGTCGGCCGTCGTCGACCCGGGAGCCGTCGGCGTTGGTCCAGATCGGCAGCGTCGGGTCGTGCACCGTCGCGTCGGCCGCCACGGGGGTGACGCGCTCGACGGCCGGGGCCATGTACCGGGTGTGGAACGCGCCGGCGACCGCGAGCGGGATGACCCGGGCCTTGGTCGGCGGGTCGGCGACGAGCGCGGCGATCGCGTCTGCCGCACCGGCGACGACCGTCTGGCCGCCACCGTTGTGGTTCGCGGGTACGAGGCCGTGCGCCTCGAGCGCGGCGGCGACCGCGTCGGCGTCCCCGCCGAGCACGGCTGCCATCGAGGTGGGTTCGAGCGCTGCGGCGTCCGCCATGGCACGACCGCGCTCGGCGACGAGGGTGATGGCGTCCGTCGACTCGAGGATGCCGGCGACCCCGGCGGCGGTGAACTCGCCGACCGAGTGTCCGGCGACACCGCCCACGAGGGCACGGCGGCCGTCGGCGAGCAGGGCGTCGGCGGTGATGAGGCCGGCGGCGACGATGAGCGGCTGCGCGAGCGCGGTGTCCTTGATCGTCTCGGCGTCGGACTCGGTGCCGTGTGCGGCGAGGTCGATGCCGATGGCCTCGGACCACGCTCCCACGCGGTCACGGACGGTGGCGTCCTCGAGCCAGGGGGCGAGGAAGCCGGGGGTCTGGGAGCCCTGTCCGGGCGCGACGACGACGATCACCGGACAATCCTGCCGGTCGCCCCGCGCCGCACCCGTGTGGACTTCCCACAGCGATGTCCACGAGACATTGTGCACTTCCCACCGACGGGACCGGGTGCGCCGACCGGCACCGACGGTGCGCTCACCGACGGTGCGTTCACCGACGGTGCGCTCACCGACGGTGCGTTCACCGACGGTGCGGGATGCGGCGCCGCCCGGCCGTCGACTCGGACATCGCGCCGAGGATGAGCGCGGACTGGACGATGAGGGCGTCCCGCGCGTGCGTGGCGTCCCATCCGATGATGTCCGCCACGCGGCGCAGCCGGTAGCGCACCGTGTTCGGGTGCACGAACAGCTCCCGCGCCGTGGCCTCGAGCGAGCGGCCGGTGTCGAGGTAGCACCAGAGCGTCTGCAGGAGTTCCGTCGACTGGTCCTTGAGCGGCACGTAGATCCGCTGGACGAGTGCTGACCGGGCGAGCGGGTCGCCGGCGAGGGCGCGTTCGGGCAGCAGGTCGTCCGCCAGCGCCGGACGCGGGGCACCACGCCAGGCACGGGCCACCGCGAAGCCGGCCAGGGCCCCCTTCGCGCTGGTGGACGCGTCGACGACGCCGGGGACCTCGTTGCCGAGCACCAGGTGTCCGTCGCCGAACGAGGGTTCGAGCGCCTGCGCGATGGCGGTGAACGACACCGGTTCCTCGCCCTCGGGCACGTCGTCACGCGGGGTGGCGCGACCGATCACCACGACGAGGCGTGACCCCTGCACGCCGATCAGCACGTCGGCGTCCATGTGCCGCGCGGTCCGCCGGATCTGGTCGACCTCGAGCTGCTTCGGCGCGTTGCCGACCAGTACCGCGACCTCGCCGTGACCGTGCCAGCCGAGTGCCGCGATGCGCGAGGGCAGCTCGTCGTCGTACTCACCCGACAGGATCGAGTCGACCACGAGCGCCTCGAGCCGGGCGTCCCACAGCCCGCGGGCCTCGGCCGCACGGGCGTAGACGTCGGCCGCCGCGAACGCGATGTCCCGCGAGTACTTGAGGATCGCCTCCTGCAGCATCTCGTCGTCCTTGGCGCGTTCCTCGACCACGGTGACGACCACGCGGATGAGCTGGAGCGTCTGCTGCAGGCTCACCGATCGCAGGAGCTCGCGGGGCGCCGAGCCGAAGACGTCCGCCGCGGCGATCCACGGGGTCGACGCGGTGCCCTCGAGCCAGCTGATGAACGAGGTGATGCCCGCCTGGGCCACGAGTCCCACGGCGGAGCGCCGCCCCGGTGGCATCTCGCTGTACCAGGGGAGGGTGTCCTCGAGCCGCTTGATCGTGGCGGTGGAGAGTTCCCCGGACACCTGACGGAGCCAGGAGAGCGCCCGCTCGCGCGCGCTCTCCTGGCTCTCGGAGTCCGGTCGGACCGTCGTCACCTGCTGATCAGCTCTCGCCGCCCGCGCTGCCCGTGGTGCCGGCGGTCACGTCGTGCAGACGGTACTTGTCGATCGCCTGCTGCACGAGTGCACCGTCGACCTTGCCCTGCTTCGCGAGCTGCTGCAGCGTCCGCACGACGACCGACGGGCCGTCGATGTGGAAGAAGCGGCGGGCGGCCGGACGGGTGTCCGAGAAGCCGAAGCCGTCGGCACCCAGGGTGGCGTAGTCGGTCGGGACGAACGGACGGATCTGCTCCTGCACGGCGTGCATGAAGTCGCTCACCGCGACGACCGGGCCCTCGGTGCCGAGCAGACGCTCGGTCACGTACGGGGTGCGGGGCGCCTCGTTCGGGTTGAGGAACGCGTGTTGCTCCGCGGCGAGACCGTCGCGGTACAGCTCACCCCAGCTCGTGACGCTCCACACGTCGGCCGACACGCCCCAGTCCTCGGCGAGCAGCTGCTGCGCCTCGAGGATCCACGGCACGGCCACGCCCGAGGCGAGCAGCTGGGCCTTGGGACCGTCGTGCTCGCTGCGGTTGAGCAGGTACATGCCCTTGACGATCCCGTCGACGTCGACGCCCTCGGGCTCCGCCGGCTGGACGATCGGCTCGTTGTAGACCGTCAGGTAGTACATGACGTC
>NZ_BACZ01000279.1 GCF_000333375.1 Curtobacterium sp. B18 | reverse complement strand
CTACTTCCTCGCGTCGATGCGGGGCATGAAGCGGATGACGTACCGGTTCGTGCCCGCGTCGCGGCGTGAGAACTTCATCGACGTCAGCGAGCAGATCACGCAGGCGGTCGGACGCTACGTCGTCGGACAGATCTCGCAGGCGCTCATCAACGGCATCCTCAGCTTCGTGTTCCTGCTCATCATCGGCGCGCCGCTGCCGGTGCTGCTCGCATCGTTCGCCTTCATGGGATCGCTCATCCCGCTCGTCGGGACGCTCGCGTCGGCGATCGTCATCTCGCTGCTGTGCCTGTTCGCGTCGCCGGCGACCGCCCTCGCCGCGGCGATCTACTACCTCGTGTACATGCAGGTCGAGGCGTACGTGATCTCGCCGCGGATCATGTCCCGTGCGGTCCAGGTCCCCGGCGCCCTCGTCGTCATCGCCGCGGTCGCGGGCGGCACGATCGGCGGTGTTCTCGGCGCCCTCGTCGCCCTGCCGGTGGCGGCGTCGGTGATCATCATCGTCCAGAAGGTCATCTACCCCCGCCAA
This sequence comes from Curtobacterium sp. B18, assembly GCF_000333375.1. GTDB lineage: Bacteria > Actinomycetota > Actinomycetes > Actinomycetales > Microbacteriaceae > Curtobacterium. The sequence goes on along the minus strand of NZ_BACZ01000279.1, from coordinate 4,141 downwards.
GAGCAGTCGTGACCGACCTCGCCGAACACGCCGCCGGTCGCGACCGGTGGGCGACGAGCGCCCGGGGTCCGCTCGCGCTCGTGAACGCCCAGCGCGTCGACCACGCCCAGCCGGTGTGGCCGGTGCCGGGGCAGTGGGCGCCGGCGCCCGGAGGGCTCACGGTCACCGCCGTCCCGGAGGACGGGGTCCTCGTCGACGGCGACCCCGTGGACGGGACGGTGTTCGTCGCCGGCGACGAGGCCGTCGTCCCCTCGACCGTCGTGTTCCCCGACGGGCTCGCGGGCACCGTCTCCCGCGGCACCCTGCGGGTGTGGGACCCGGCATCGGACGCGATCGCCCGGTTCGACCGCATCGCGCGCTTCGAGCAGTCCGCCGCCTGGGTCACGTCCGGCAGGTACACGCCGGGTGAGCCAGGAGGCGCGGCGAGCGTCGTCGACGCCGCCGGCGATCCGCTCGAGGTCGCGGGACACGTCGAGACCACGCTGGACGGCGCGGCCGTCCGGCTGCTCGCGGTGCGGTCGGCGCCCTTCCACGGCGTCCCTCGGCTGCAGCTCATCGTGCAGGACGCCACGAGCGCGCTCCCCGAGGACGACCCCGGGAGCACGTACTCGATGGGGCGGTTCCTGTACCTCGACGACCCCGGCGAGCCCGCCGACGTCGCGCTGGACTGGAACCTGCTGGTCCTGCCGCCGTGCGCGTTCTCGTACCAGTTCGCCTGTCCGATCCCGCCGGCGGAGAACCGCATCCCCGTGTCGGTCACCGCGGGGGAGCGGCATCCCCTCGACACCGCGGGACACGTCTTCCACTGAGTCCTGCCGCGGTACCTGGCGTTCCCAGCGTGCAGGCTGCATAATGGGCGTGTCCGCAAGGACATCACAATCGGATATCGATGGTTCCGAACGAGAACCTCCAGTTCAGGTCGATGGGGAAGTCGCACCTGACGAATCGGAGGAATCGTGAACGGAACGACCACCGGGGTGCTCTACGTGCACTCCGCACCACGCGCGCTCTGCCCGCACGTCGAATGGGCGGCAGGTCGCGCAATGAGCCGTGCCGTGAACTTCTCGTGGCTCGACCAGCCCGCACAGGACGGCGCGCGTCGCACCGAGTTCACCTGGACGGGTTCCGTCGGCACAGGCGCCGCGATCGCCTCGGCCCTGCGCGGTTGGGAGCACCTCCGGTACGAGGTCACCGAGGAGCCCACGTCGGAGTCCGACGGCGGCCGCTGGATGCACACGCCGGACCTCGGGGTGTTCTACGCGCAGACCGACGTCACCGGCAACATGGTCGTGCCCGAGGACCGCGTCCGCTACGCCATGGAGGTCGCCGGGAGCAACGCGCTCGAACTCCACCGCGAGCTCCGACTGGCGCTGGGCCAGGCGTGGGACGACGAGCTCGAGCCGTTCCGCCACGCCGCCGAGGGCAACCCGGTCGTCTGGTTGCACCGCGTCGGCTGACCTGCCGAACCGTTCCCTCCGTCACGAACGCCGTCCCTCGGGGCGGCGTTCGTGCGTCCGGGGCGGCCCGCGCACGCTCGCGGCCCGGCAGCCGAGCGCGCCGAGTCTCGCCTCGGCGGACGGTTTCGCGCTGCCGGAGCCGCGAAACTGTCCGCGGGGCCGAGTCTCGGCGCACCGCCGCGGCCACGGGCAGCGGCCGCGGGGAGCGCGCCGCGCCCGGACCGGCCGCGGGGAGCGCGCCGCGCCCGGACCGGCCACGGGAACGACGGAAGCCCGCCCCGACGACGCGGGACGGGCCTCCAGGACCGGACAGACGGACTCAGACGCTGCGGAACGCGACCACGGCGTTGTGCCCACCGAACCCGAACGAGTTGCTCACGGCGAGCAGGTCGCCCTGCGGCAGCTCGCGCGGCGACGTGGCGACGTCCATCACGATCTCCGGGTCCTGCTCGGTGAGGTTGATCGTCGGCGGCGCGACCCGGTTGTGCAGCGCGAGGGCCGTGAACGCGGCCTCGATCGCACCGGCACCACCGAGCAGGTGGCCGGTCGACGCCTTCGTGGCGGACACCACGACCTGGTCGAGGTGGTCGCCGAAGACCCGACGCATCGCGTGGTACTCGGCCACGTCGCCCACGGGGGTCGAGGTGGCGTGCGCATTGACGTGGACGACGTCCTCGCGGGAGGCGCCGGCGTGCTCGAGCGCCTGCAGGACGGCGCGGGCGGCGGCGCTGCCCTCGGGGTCCGGCGCGGTGATGTGGAACGCGTCCGAGGTGATGCCGGCTCCGGCGACCTCGGCGTAGATCTTGGCGCCGCGGGCCTCGGCGTGCTCCTTGGTCTCGAGGATGAGCGCCGCGGCGCCGTCCGCGAGCACGAAGCCGTCGCGCGTGACGTCGTACGGACGCGAGGCGGTCTCGGGGGAGTCGTTGCGGCGGGAGAGCGCCTGCATCGAGGCGAACGCCGCGAGGGGCAGCGGGTGCAGGGCGGCCTCGGCGCCACCGGTGATCACGATGTCGGCCTCGCCGGTCGCGACGTGGCGGTAGGCCTCGGCGAGGGACTCGGTCGAGGACGCGCACGCCGACAGGTAGGTGCGCGCACCGCCGCGGGCGCCGAACTCCATCTCGATGGCGGCGGCCGGGCCGTTCGCCATGAGCATCGGCACCGTCATCGGCAGGACGCGACGCGGGCCCTTCTCACGCAGGGTGTCCCAGGCGTCGAGCAGCGTGTTCACGCCACCGATGCCGGTCGCCCAGTCGACGATGAGGCGTTCGGGGACGACGGTCTCGGCGTCGATGCCGGCGTCGGCCCAGGCCTCGCGCGCGGCGACGAGGGACAGCTGCGACGAGGGGTCGAGGCGCTTCGACTCGGGGCGGGTGAGCTGGTCGGTGAGGAACCGGCGCGACTGGCCGGCGAACTCGACGGGGAGCTCGAGCTCGGCGTAGCGCGGGTCCTCGATGCGGGTGATGCCGGACGTGCCGGCGAGCAGCGCGTCCCACGTCTCCGGTGCGGTCGCGGCGAGGGGTGTGATCGCACCGATCCCGGTGACGACGACGGTCTTGTTGGTCATGGAACGACGTGTTCTTTCGTGAGGACGTCCGGCCGCTCGTGGCGGAGCCGGACGGAGCCGGGGCGGACCGACGAACGCCGGGCCGGGGTGGTCCGACGGACGCCGGACGCGTGTGGGCCGACCAGGGTCGGTCCGGTGGACGAGGTGAGCGCCGCGGCCCGCGGCTGGTCCGCCGGGGCCGCGGCGCTCAGGAAGCTCGCGTCAGGCCTGTGCCTTGACGATGTAGTCGACGGCGTCGCCCACGGTCTTGAGGTTCTTGACCTCTTCGTCGGGGATCTTCACGTCGAACTTCTCTTCGGCGTTCACGACGATGGTCATCATCGAGATCGAGTCGATGTCGAGGTCGTCGGTGAACGACTTGTCGGCGGCGACGGTGTCGGTCGCGATGCCGGTCTCGTCGTTGATCAGCTCGGCCAGGCCGGCGAGGACTTCTTCGTTGGACAGGGCCATGGGGATTCTCCTTGAGGGGGGTGTCGTTTGACCGTGGACCAGCCTAGGGCACGCGGCGGTCGCGCGCCCGGAGGCTCGTCGGGGTGGTCACGCGGGTGCGCGACCGGGTGGGCTAGGGGAGGACGACCACCTGCGCGCCGAACACGAGTCCGGCGCCGAACCCGATCTGCAGGGCGAGGCCGCCCGACAGGTCCGGGTGCTCTTCGAGCAGGCGGTGCGTGGCGAGCGGGATGCTCGCGGCGGAGGTGTTGCCGGTCGTGGTGATGTCGCGCGCGATGGCGACCGTGTCCGGCAGGCCGAGCTGCTTGGCGAACTCGTCGATGATGCGGATGTTCGCCTGGTGCGGCACGAACGCGGCGAGGTCCGACGGAGTGATCCCCGCGGCCTCGATCGCCTCGCGGGCGACCTTCACCATCTCCCAGACCGCCCAGCGGAAGACCGTCTGCCCGGCCTGGCGCATGGTCGGACGCGGCGCTCCGGCGGCCCACTCGTTGTAGGTCGCGGTCATGCCGATCGCGTCCCACTTCGAGCCGTCGGAGCCCCAGATCGTCGGTGCGATCCCGGGGAAGTCGCTCGGGCCGACCACGGNCGCACCGGCACCGTCCCGAGGAGGAACGAGATGGAGCGGTCGGTCGGGTCGACGACGTCGCTGAGCTTCTCGCGCCGATGA
>NZ_BACZ01000280.1 GCF_000333375.1 Curtobacterium sp. B18 | reverse complement strand
CGGTGTCGAAGTCGACGGGCTGCTCCTTGACCCAGCGGATCGCGGCGTCGAGGTCCTGCAGGTGCATGTCCTGCGGCAGGACGCCGAGGCCGCCGCGTCGGGCGAGCGTCGCGGCGAGGCGGGGCCCGGTGACCGAGTTCATGTTGGCGCTGACGATCGGGATGGTCGCACCGGATCCGTCGTTCGCCGAGAGGTCCACGTCGAACCGGCTCGTCACCGCCGACCGGCTGGGGACGAGGAAGACGTCGGAGTAGGTCAGGTCGTGTGTCGCTCCTCACCGCCGGCATCTTCCTGCGCCTGGTCCGCGCGAACATGATCGGTTCGCTCGGGTCCGAGTACGTCGACGCGGCCCGCTCACGCGGTGTCCGGGAGGCGCGGCTCGTCCGGACGCACGCCTTCCGTCCCGCCCTCGTGCCGATCATCACGGTGATGGGACTCCAGATCGCCATGCTCCTGGGTGGTTCCGTCCTCACCGAGACCACCTTCGGGTGGCGCGGGCTCGGCTTCGAGCTCAACCAGTACCTGTCCGCCCGCGACTTCGTCGCGGTCCAGGGCATCGTCGCGATGCTCGCGGTGATCGTCGCGGTGACGAACTTCATCGTCGACGTCGTCGCGGCCCTGATCGACCCGAGAGTGAGGTTCTAGAGATGGCTGACACCTCCCTCGTCGACCGCCACGAGCCGCTCTGGAAGCGGCTGCCCGTGGTGGTGCAGCTCCGCAGGAGCACGGGCTGGCAGCGCGCCATGCTCATCACCGGCGTGGTCATCTGCGCCCTGTACCTGATCGTCGCGGTCGCCGCGCCGCTCATCGCCCCGTACGGCTTCGGCCAACTGCAGGGCGCTGACGGCCAGAGCTTCCCGCGCACCGGCGCACCGAGCGCCACCCACATCTGGGGAACCACCGTCGGCGGCTTCGACGTGTTCAGCCGCGTGGTCTACGGCGCGCGGACCGCGGTGCTCGTGGTCATCGTGGCCGTCGTCGTGTCGATCTTCATCGGCGTGCTGCTCGGCATGGTCTCCGGCTACATCGGCGGCTGGCTCGACCGGATCCTCGTCGTGGTCGCGGACGCGATCTACGCCTTCCCGTCGCTGCTCCTCGCGATCGTCGTGTCGATCGTGATCTCGGGCGGCAACTCGAGCTACTCGGGCGGCATCATCGCGGCGGCGATCTCGATCACCGTCGTGTACGTCCCGCAGTACTTCCGGGTCGTCCGTGCCGAGGCCGTGCGCCTGAAGAACGAGGCGTTCGTCGAGTCGGCTCGGGTGATGGGCACGAACCCGTGGCGCATCATGACCCGCCACGTGCTGCGGAACTCGACCCGGTCCCTGCCGCTCATCCTCACGCTCAACGCGAGCGACGCGATCCTGACCCTCGCCGGCCTCGGCTTCCTGGGCTTCGGCATCGGTCCGACGAGCGGCGCCGAGTGGGGCTACGACCTCAGCCGTGCGCTCTCCGACGTCGCCAGCGGTGTCTGGTGGACGGGGGTCTTCCCGGGTGTCGCGATCGTGGTGCTCGTGCTCGGCGTGACGTTCATCGGCGAGAGCCTCAACGACATCTCCGACCCGCGCCTCCGTGCACGACGTCGGCTGAAGCAGCTGGTGTCCCGCAAGCAGACGGCCAGCACGGAAGGGGCGACCGCATGACGGACGCGACCAACCCGTCCAACGCGACGGACCAGCCCAAGGCCTCCACGCGCCTCCAGGCCGGCGACACCACCACCGAACCGGTCGTCGTCGTCGACGACCTGACCGTCACCTTCGCGACCGACGGCGGCGCCGTCGACGCGGTCAAGGGCGTCAGCATCGACGTCCGGCCCGGCGAGGTCCTCGCCCTCGTCGGCGAGTCCGGCTCGGGCAAGTCCGTCACCGCGCGGAGCATCCTGCGGCTCATGCCCGAGACCGCGACGCTCGGCGGAGCGGTGTTCCTCGACGGCACGGACGTCGTGACCGTCGGCGCGCAGAAGCTCCGGGGTCTGCGCGGGACCGCGGGCGCGATGGTGTTCCAGGAGCCCTCGACGGCGCTCAACCCGGTCTTCACGGTCGGGTGGCAGATCGCCGAGGGACTCCGCGCCCACGGCGGTGTCTCGAAGAAGGAGGCCCGCGCGAAGGCGATCGACTACCTCCGTCGCGTCGGCATCCCCGATCCGGAGACCCGCGTCGACCACTACCCGCACCAGTTCTCCGGCGGGCAGAAGCAGCGTGTCGTCATCGCCAGTGCGCTCGCTCTCGAACCGAGCGTGATCATCGCCGACGAGCCGACCACCGCCCTCGACGTGACGGTGCAGGCCGAGATCCTCGACCTGCTCCGCCGCTGCCGCGACGAGTTCGGTGCCGCGATCGTGATCATCACCCACAACATGGGCGTGGTCGCGGACCTGGCCGACCGCGTCGCCGTGATGTACCAGGGCGAGGTCGTCGAAGAGGCCCCGGTCGGCGAGCTGTTCGCGGCGCCGCAGGACGACTACACGAAGCGCCTGCTCGCGGCCGTGCCCCGGCTCGAGGCCTCGACCGGTGCCGCCCGCCGTGCTGCGATCGCGTCGGACGTCGAGCCGCTGGTGTCCGCGAGGGGTCTGGAGATCGAGTACCCCGGTCGCCTCGGCTCGCACGCGTTCAAGGCGGTCAAGGGCGTCGACCTCGACATCCGCCCCGGTGAGGTCCTCGGTCTGGTGGGGGAGTCCGGCTCCGGCAAGACCACCATCGGCCGTGCGATCGCCGGCCTGACGAAGATCACCGGCGGCTCGCTGAACGTCCTCGGCACCGAGATGCTCGGCTACCGTGAGCGGGACTTCAAGCGGCACCGCAAGGACATCGGGTTCGTCTTCCAGGACCCGGCGACCTCGTTCAACCCGCTGCTGACGATCTCGGAGTGCGTCGCCGAGCCGCTCGTGGTGCACGGCGAGGTGTCGAGCCCGCGTGCCGCCCGGAAGCGGGTCGGCGAACTGCTCGAGGCCGTGCAGCTGCCGGCGGCCTACGGCGACCGCTACCCGCACGAGCTCTCCGGCGGGCAGCGGCAGCGGGCCTCGCTCGCGCGGTCGCTCGCGCTGCGGCCGAAGCTCCTCATCGCCGACGAGCCGACGAGTGCGCTCGACGTGTCCGTCCAGGCGCGCGTGCTGGAGCTGTTCCTCGAGCTGCAGCAGGACCTCGGGTTCGCGTCGCTGTTCATCAGCCACGACCTCGCGGTCGTCGGGGCGCTCTCGGACCGGATCGCCGTGCTCTACCGGGGCGACCTGGTGGAGACGGGCACCACCGCCGAGGTCCTCGGCGCACCGCAGCACCCGTACACGCAGCGTCTCCTGGCGTCACTCCCGGTGCCGGATCCGGCGGAACAGGCGGAGCGACGGCGTACGCTGGTGGAACTGGAGAACGCCGGGTCCTGACCCGACGCGACCATCCCAGGAGGCGCGGTGCGCGTCGTCGACGCATGCCGCGCCTCCTGGCGGTCACCTCCTCGAACATCGCGCACGACGGTCGGTGCAGCCCGGTCCGTCGCGAACCGCCGCCAGGGGGCGGCGTGGAAGGGGATCCATGATCGCGGTCAACGGACCGGCGGTCGTCGCGGACGACGTGTCGATCGAGTACCGGAGCGGACGGGGGACGGATGCGATCCGGGCCGTCGACGGCGTGAGCCTCACGGTCCGTCAGGGGGAGATCCTGGCCGTGCTCGGCGAGTCCGGGTCCGGCAAGTCGACGTTCGCCGCGGCCATCGCTGGGCAGCTCGGCACCACCGGCGAGGGCGACGGCGCCCACCGTCGGCACATCATCGGCGGCGAGCTGACCGTGCTCGGGCAGAAGACCCGCGGTCTCCGGCCGACGTCCCGCAAGCTCGAGCGACTGAGCGGGCGCATCGGTTACCTGCCGCAGGACGGCGCGGACCGGCTCAGCCCCGACCTCACCGTCGGCGAGGCCATCGCGGAACCGATCTACGCGCGGGACCGCCGGTTCGACCGCAAGGAGGCCGGCCTCATCGTCGCCCGCCTGGTCGACGCCGTGCACCTGCCCCTCGGCGTGATGCGGCTCAACACGTGGGAGCTCTCGAGCGGGCAGCGGCAGCGGGTCGCCCTCGCGAAGGCGCTCGTGCTCGAGCCCCAGCTGCTCGTCGCCGACGAACCCGCCCGTGGCGTCGATGTCCTCGTCCGCCAGTCGGTGCTCGAGGCCTTGGCGACCCTGCAGCGGAACCGGCAGTTCTCGGCGGTCGTGGTGTCGAGCGACCTGCGCGAGGCCCGTGCCCTCGCCGACCGGGTGGCGATCATGGCCGAGAGCCGGCTCGTCGGACTCGGCACCTTCGACGAGGTCCTCGACAACCCCGTCGACCCCTACGTCAAGACGCTCGCGTCGACGGCGGCACGTCCGGTGAAGCGTCGGCAGCCCGTCGCGGCCGCCCCGCGGCGGTCCTCGGCCCCGCGCCGGCCAGTCGCCGCCGGCACCGGACCCCGTGCGGAACGGCAGGAGAACGCGTGAGCGCGGAGCCGTCCGGGTCCGGGGTCCCCGCGGCCGTGTCGGGCACGTCCTCGTCGTCGGGTACGTCGTCGTCGGGCGCGTCTTCGTCGTCGGGTGTGCGCGGGCACCGGGCCGTCGTGACCGACGCCGGCGCCGCGCTGCCGATCGCACCGCCGACCGCCGGGCCGGTCGCGATCCTGCCCGCCGGTGACGGCACCGCCCTCCACGAGGACGCGGTCGCCGCGGCCGGTGGGACCGTCGGTGCCCTCGGTGCCGACACCGCCGGGCTCGTGTGGCTCGACCCGCGGGACCCGTCCGGCCTGGCCGATGCCCTGGACGCCACGCCGTCGGTCGGCTGGGTCCAGCTGCCGTTCGCCGGTGTCGACGCCTTCGCCGGGCTGATCGCCGAGCACGGCGACCGGGTGCTCTTCACCTCGGCCAAGGGGGCGTACGCCGAGCCCGTCGCCGAGCACGCCCTCGCCCTCACGCTCGGGACGCTCCGGGTGCTGCAGAAGCGTGCCCGTGCACGGTCCTGGGCGACCGAGCCCGAGGGTGTCTCGCTCTACGGCAGGAACGTGGTCGTCATCGGCGCCGGTGGCATCGCGCTGGAGTACATCCGGCTGCTCGCACCCTTCGAGGTCTCGGTCACCGTGGTGCGCCGCTCGTCCTCGCCGGTCGCCGGGGCTGACCGGACCGTCACGACCGACCAGCTGGACGAGGTGCTGCCCGACGCCGACGTGGTGATGATCGCGGCCGCGATGACCTCGGGGACGTCGAAGCTGTTCGGGCCCCGGCAGTTCGCGATCATGAAGCCGTCCGCACGGCTCGTGAACATCGCCCGCGGCGGACTCGTCGACACGGACGCGCTCGTGGACGCCCTGCGGAGCGGAGCCATCGCCGCCGCCGGGCTCGACGTCACCGACCCGGAGCCCCTACCGGACGGACACCCGCTCTGGGACCAGCCGGGCGCGATCATCACGCCGCACCAGGCCGACACGCCGGAGATGGTGGCGCCGCTGCTGGCCGAGCGCGTGCGGGTCAACACCGTGGCGTTCCTCGGGGGAGCCGGCGAGGGCTTCGTCGGCGTGGTGGACCCGGTCGCCGGGTACTGAGCGCGGCACGCCCGGGATGCGTGGTGGATGCGCGGGGCGGCTCCGGGTTCCTGCTATGCTGTTACCCGTTGTTCGCACGACATTCGCCAGCGGACAGTGATCCTCGATAGCTCAATTGGCAGAGCAGCCGGCTGTTAACCGGCAGGTTGTTGGTTCGAGTCCAACTCGGGGAGCAGACAGGCCCTCGCCTTCGGGTGGGGGCCTTTTGCGTGCGCGGGGTGCGGCGGGCGCGCGGGTTCGTGCGGGGCGCGCGGGCGCGCGTAGTGCGTGCGGGGCGCGCTGCGTGCGCGGGGTTTCGCGCTGGGCGACAGGTCACGGGCTCCGGCAGGCGTGAGGTGTCGGTGGGCGCGAAACGTCGCGCGCGTGCGGCACGCGGCTCCGGCGCGCGCGGGTGCGGGTCCGGCGCTCGGCATCCGCTTCCGGTGCTCGCAGCGGACCCATGGCTGGATGCTGTTAGCGTTCACAGGTGATCACCCTGCGCCGAGCCCTCGCCGCGATCGTCGTGGCGACCGTGGCGGTCGGTCTCGTGGGGTGTACGACCGGTGCCGAGTCGGAGCCCGGTGACTCACTCGACACCGCCGCGACCTCAGGTGTCGCGGCCTCTGGTGCCGCGCCGATCGTGTTCGCGTTCGTGTGCGAGACGGGCGTGTCCGGCCGGACCGAGACCTACACGACCTACTCCGCCGTCTGGGAGGACGACCGCACCGACTGTCGGGCGCGGCGCATCACCGGGACGACGATGTCCTCGCAGCAGCGCGCGGCGGTCGATGCCGGTCGGGGTGACGCCACGCTCGAAGGACTCGCCGCGACGTGCGCACTGCGGGGGAGCGGGCCGTGGGCCCGGGCCGTCGACTCGGCGGCCGAGGCGAACGTCGCCGCAGCACTCCTCCTGTACTGCCCGGGACATCCGGAGACCGGCCACCTGCGGGACGCGATCGCGGCCTGGCGGAGCTGAGCCGTGCCTCCCGGACGGCCGACAGGCCAACCAACCGGCCGACCGACGAACCGGACAGCCGACGGGCCAACCGATCGACAAACCGGCCGACCCATTGACAGGCCAACCGACTGACGGGTCGGCCGACAGGCCAACCGACCGACCGCCGTGCGGGCCGGGGCTCCTGCCGTCAGCCCTCGGGGTGGTCGCGACCCGGCAGCCACGACTTGCCCGGGCCGCCCCAGCTGTTCTTCCGGATCGCCTTGGCGACCTGCTTGCCGTAGGGGTGCACGAGCCGGTCCGCGTACAGGTACCCGTCGAGGTGGTCGTACTCGTGCTGGAAGATCCGGGCGAGCCAGCCGTGCGCCTCGACCTCGAACGGCGTGCCGTGCTCGTCGACCGCGCGGAGCAGCGCACCCTCGGACCGACGGAGCGGGAAGCGTTCGCCGGGGACCGACAGGCAGCCCTCGGACTCCTCGTCGTCGTCGAGTTCCTCCACAGCCTCGGGCACGGAGGGAGTGGTCCACAGGATGGGGTTCACCGCCACGCCACGGTGCAGGACCTCGTCATCATCGGTCCATGAGTACACGAAGAGCCGCTTGCCGACGCCGACCTGTGGGCCGGCCAGACCGACCCCCGGTGCGAGGTCCATCGTCTCGAACATGTCGGCGACCAGCGATCGCAGGTCGTCGTCGAAGTCGGTGACCTCGGCTGCACGGGCGTGCAGGACGGGTTCACCGGTGATGCGGATCGGGAGAACGGCCATTCACCCAGGTTATCCGGCGGGGAACGGTAGCCTCGACGCGTGACGACGGACCTCCAGCTGCCCGACGCGGTGAACCTCACGCCGTTCCAGGCGCTCATGATCCCCGTCGCGCTCATCGGCGCGGTGTTCCTGTCGCTGGGGGCGCAGTTCCAGAGTCGCGGGGTGCAGCGGGTCGAAGCGCGGCTCGGCCGGCAGTCGAAGGGCCTCAGCGTCCGACACGTCGTCGGGTTGCTCTCGAGCGGCTACTGGGTGCTCGGCACGCTCATGCTCGGCGTCGCCGTCGTGCTGCAGCTGGTGAGCATCACCTACGCGCCGCTCATCGTCGTCCAGCCGCTCGGCGCCGTGGCGCTCGTGATCACCACGTGGTTCTCGTCGCGGGCCTCGGGCGTGCCGCTCGGCCACCGCGCACGGCGGGCCGTGTGGACCTGCATCATCGGTGTCGGCATCTTCGTGGGCATCGCCGCGTTCGTCGGGCACGAGAGCGCGATCACGAGCCGACAGCTCGTCACGGTGCTCGTGGTCCTGGCGGTCGTCCTGGTCCTCGTGCTCGTCTCGTTCCGGATCGTGGCGAAGCACAAGAACGCGCTCTACTACATCGTCGGCGCCGGCATCCTCTACGGCTTCGTCGCGACGCTCGCCAAGGTCGTGCTCAACCGGTTCGTGAACGGCACGTTCGACTGGCTGACGGTGCTGGCGATCGTCGGGGTCGTCGTCGCGGCGTCGCTCGGCGGGTACTTCGTGCAGAACGCGTACTCCATCGGCTCGGCCGACCTGGTGATCGCGGGGCTCACCGTGATCGACCCGATCGTCGCCGTGGGCATCGGTGTCGTCGTCCTCGACGAGGCCTCGGGGGCGCCCGTCTTCGCCGTCTTCGGCTTCCTCGTCGCCGCGGCGATCGCGATCACCGGCGTGTTCCTGCTCGCCAAGCACCACCCGCAGACCCGCGCCTGAGCCCTCGTCTCGCGGGGGTGACGGTGTCCACCGCGAGGCGGACGCGAGCCCTGCGCGACGTGGGGTAGCGTCGTGGAACGACCAGCATTCGCCCACGAGAGGACGACGCCAGCCGTGTCAGACGACGCCACCACCGCCACCGCCGAACCGACGGGTGCGACGGGCGGTCGACGACCGCTGCGTGTGCTCATCGCGGCCGACACGTTCGCGCCCGACGTCAACGGCGCGGCGACCTTCGCCGAACAGCTCGCCGTCGGCCTCGCCGAACGCGGGCACGAGGTCCAGATCGTCGCCCCCGCGTCGAGCCGCCACTACGGCACCTTCGACGAGGAACTGCACGGCGTGACCCTCGTCGTGCACCGCCTGAAGTCCTACAAGTGGCCGCTGCACGCCTGGCTGCGCTTCGTCTGGCCGTGGAGCGTCCGCAAGTGGACCGCCCCGATCCTCGACGCCTTCCAGCCGGACGTCCTGCACATCCAGTCGCACGTCGTCGTCGGCCGGGGCATGGTGCCCGAGGCGCACGCGCGCGGCATCCGGGTGATCGCCACGAACCACTTCATGCCCGAGAACCTCCTCGAGTACACGCCGTTCGGCAAGCGCACCGTGCCGATCGCGGTGAAGATCGCCTGGAACGACGCGGCGAAGACGTACCGGCTCGCCGACGCGATCACCACGCCGACGAACCTCGCCGCCGACTACCTGCGCCGCGCCATCGCCGGGCAGCGGGTCCTGGCGATCTCGTGCGGCATCGACGCCACGCGGTACGTCGCCCGCGAGGGGCGTCCCGCGAACAACGACATCGTGTTCGTCGGCCGGGTCGCACCCGAGAAGAACCTCGACGTCCTCGTGAAGGCCCTGGCGCTCCTCCCGGCCGAGCTCGACACGACGCTGACGATCGTCGGCGACGGCGAGATGATCCCGAAGCTCACGCACCAGGCGAAGGAGCTCGGGCTCGAGGACCGCGTCCGGTTCCTGGGCTTCGTCTCCGACGAGGCGAAGCGGCAGGCCCTCACGAACTCGACCGTCTTCGCGATGCCGTCGACCGCCGAGCTCCAGAGCATCGCCTCGCTCGAGGGCATGGCCTCCGGACTCCCCGTCGTCGCGGCGGACTCGATGGCGCTCCCGCACCTCATCGACGGCAACGGCTTCCTGTTCACACCCGGTGACGAGCACGACCTGGCCGCGAAGCTCACGGCCGTGCTGACGGCGTCGGACGACGACTACGTGGCGATGCGTCACCGCAGTCTCGCCATGATCGAGGCACACGACATCAACCGCACGCTCTCGACGTTCGAGTCGCTGTATCGTGGGGAACCGGTGGACTGACGGTCCCCGGCGAGGGGCGGTAGCCAAGCTGGTCAAGGCAGTCGGCTCATAACCGAACGATTCGCGGGTTCGAGTCCCGCCCGCCCTACATGTCAAAAGCCGACGCGGGTCCGAGCAGCAGCAAGCGACCGCACCCGCCCCGCGTGCACCTCCCCAGGAAGCGCGACGCACCGCAGGACCAGGACGACCACGGACCGACGCCGAACGTGACGTTCGAGGTGACCCGCGGTGGCACCGGTGTGCGCGTCAACGCGTTCCGGATCGGCTTCATGGGTGCGCTCGGTGTACTCGTCGCGGTCGTGGCCGGCGCGATCGTCAACGAGCTCAGCACGGTGCTCGTCTACGTCGGTGTCGCGCTGTTCCTCGCGCTCGGCATCGATCCGCTCGTCTCCTTCCTCGAACGGTTCGTCCCGCGATGGGTGGCGATCACGGTGGTGGTGGTCGGGGTCCTCGCGGCCTTCGCCGGGGTGGTCTTCGCGGTCGTGCCGATCCTGGTGCAGCAGGCGACGAACCTCATCCAGAACTTCCCCGAGATCGTGCGGGACGTCTCGCGGCAGGAGTGGGTGCAGGACCTCTCGCAGCAGTTCGCCGGGTCGTTCGACATCGACCACGCCCTGCAGTCCCTGCAGTCCTTCGTCGAGGACCCGGGCAACCTGCTGAGCCTCGGCGGCGGGATCCTCGCCGTCGGCAGCGGGATCCTG
>NZ_BACZ01000281.1 GCF_000333375.1 Curtobacterium sp. B18 | reverse complement strand
CTGACGCAGGTCGTCGCCCTCCGTGCCACGACCCCGTCGGACGTCGCCGAGACCGAGCAGCGGTCCGCCGAGGACGCGGCAGCGGACGCGGAGGCGACCCGATGACGGACGTCCGTGTCGACGGCTCGGCCGAGCCGCGCCTCCAGTCCGACGGCCAGGAGGCGCGACCCGCCCTGCTCACGCTCGTCACGCCCGGCGGTGCGCCGGTCTGCGAGGGCGACTCGTGCTTCGTGCCCGGCGCCGAGGGCGACTGGACCGAGGTCCCCGACTGAGCGGGCGCTCGCGGCGCTCCGGCGTCGGCGAGTGCCCGCCGCGCCCGTGTCGAACACTGCGCCCCGTCGTCGCGGGGCGCAGTGTTCGTCGGAGGCGCAGTGTTCGTGGAAGGGCGCAGTCCGGCCACCAGGACCGTTCGCACGCGGCGTCGCGCGGCGCCGCACGGTGACGACTGCGCGGATGCTAGCGGACGGGCTCCTCGTCGGTGATGTCGGCGACCGTCGCGCCGTACGCGGCGACCAGGTCGTCGGCGGCGACGAAGGCGCTCGCGCCGTGCCGGCCGGCGCCGAGCGCGACCCGGCGTCCGACGATGCGCTCGTCGGCGTAGACCGGCAGGTCGCCCGTCGCACCGATCGGGGTGATCGTGCCGCGCTCGTAACCCGAGGCCTCGAGCGCCGTCGCCGCATCCGGCATGGACAGCTTGTTGACGCCGACGACGGTGCGGAGCTTCTTCCAGGCGATGGCGCGGCCGCCGGGCACGAGGGCGAGGAGGAAACCGCCGTCGTGCCGCTTCACGACCAGGGTCTTCACGATGTCACCGGGCTCGATGCCGAGCAGCGCTGCTGCCTCGTGCAGGGAGCCCGCCGCTGGGCGTTCGACGACGTCGACCCGGAGGCCACGGGCCCGTGCGTCGGCGTCGAACCGGGTGATGGCGTCGGTCGTCATGTGGAGAACGCTACCGGCGCGCACCGACGTGGGAGAATGGGAGCCGTATGACGATCTCTGACGCACCCGGGACGGCGACCCGTCCGGCGGAAGCCCCTGCGCATCGGCCCCATCGAGGTCGACGTGCCGGTCGTGCTCGCGCCGATGGCGGGCATCACGAACATGGCGTACCGCCGGCTCTGCCGCGAGTACGGCGCAGGACTCTACGTCTGCGAGATGATCACGTCACGTGCGCTCGTCGAGCGGACGCCCGTGTCGATGCAGCTCATCCAGCACCGCGAGTCCGAGACGCCTCGGTCCATCCAGCTGTACGGCGTAGAACCGAACACGGTGGCCGAGGCGGCGACGATCCTCGTCGGAGAAGACCGTGCCGACCACATCGAAGTCAACTTCGGGTGCCCGGTGCCGAAGGTGACGCGGAAGGGCGGGGGAGCAGCCCTGCCGTGGAAGCTCGACCTGTTCGAGGAACTCGTCAAGAAGACGGTCCGAGCTGCCGCAGACGTGCCCGTCACCGTGAAGATGCGCAAGGGCATCGACGGCGACCACCTGACCTACTTCGACGCCGCCCGCATCGCGCGGGACGCCGGGGTCGCGGCCGTCTCCCTGCACGCCCGTACCGCGAACGAGCACTACTCAAGGGCACGCGGACTGGTCGGCGATCGCGACCCTGAAGGAGACCATCACCGACATCCCGGTGCTCGGCAACGGTGACATCTGGTCCGCCGCCGACGCCCTGCGCATGGTCGACGAGACCGGCGCGGACGGCGTGGTCGTCGGTCGCGGGTGCCTCGGGCGGCCGTGGCTGTTCGGCGACCTCGCGGCGGCGTTCCGTGGCGAGGGGCTGCGCTACATGCCGACCCTCGGCGAGGTCGCGGTCGCGTTCAAGCGGCACGCCGAACTGCTCGTCGAGTTCTTCGGCAGCGAGGAGCACGGCTGCCGGGACGTCCGCAAGCACGTCGCCTGGTACTTCAAGGGGTACCCGATCGGCGGTGACGTCCGGTCCGGGCTCGCGATGGCGTCCAGCCTGCAGGAGATCGACGACCTGCTCGGCCAGCTCGACCGCGACGCGCCGTACCCGGGCGCCGACGCCGAGGGTCCCCGCGGACGCGCCGGTCACCCGAAGCGCACGGCCCTGCCGGACCGCTGGCTCGAGTCCCGCGACGTCGACAGCGAGTTCCGTAAGGTCCTCGCCGCCGCCGAGCTGCACCACAGCGGCGGATGAGCGCCACCGCCTCGTACGGGCCCGCCGACGCCGAGCGCTGGCTGCCCGAGACCCACGGGAACCGTCGGTCCGACTTCGCGCGCGACCGTGCCCGGCTCCTGCACTCGAGCGCGCTCCGGCGGCTCGCCGCGAAGACCCAGGTGCTCAGCCCGACGACCGGCCTCGACTTCGCACGGAACCGCCTGACCCACTCGCTCGAGGTCGCTCAGGTCGGCCGCGAGCTCGCCGACTCGCTGGGGCTCGACCCCGACGTGGTGGACACCGCCTGCCTCGCGCACGACATCGGCCACCCGCCGTTCGGGCACAACGGCGAGACCGCCGTGAACGCGTGGGCGGCGGGCATCGGCGGGTTCGAGGGCAACGCGCAGACCCTGCGGCTGCTCACCCGGCTCGAGCCGAAGGTGTACGGCCCCAGGGTCGGTGCTCCGGACGACGAGGACCGTCCGTACGGGCTGAACCTGACCCGGGCCTCGCTCGACGCCAGCTGCAAGTACCCGTGGCCCGCGGCCCAGGGCGTGTCCGAGTCGTCCTCGGGTCGCACCAAGTTCGGCTTCTACGACGACGACCACGACGCGTTCGAGTGGCTCCGCGCGGGGGCACCCCGCCGGCAGCGCTGCATCGAGGCGCAGGTGATGGACCTGTCCGACGACATCGCGTACTCGGTGCACGACTTCGAGGACGCCGTCGTAGCGGGCTTCATCGACGTCGCGGCGCTCGGGGACCGCGTCGGCGAGAACGACATCGTGTCGGCGATGCACGCCTGGGTCGGGTCGGACCTCAGCCGCGACGAGCTGCTCGAGGCCTTCGACCGGCTCCGCTCGCTGCCGCTGTGGATGACGTCCTACGACGGGTCGCGTCGGGACCTCGCGCGGTTGAAGAACCTCACCTCGCAGCTGATCGGTCGGTTTGCGCGGACGGCGACGGCGGCGACGCGGGAGTCCTACGCGTCGGGCTCCCTCGTGCGGTTCGCGGCGTCGGTCGTGACGCCGCCCGAGATCATCGGCGAGATCGCGGTGCTCAAGGGCATCGTCGCGGCGTTCGTGATGACGCAGGGCGACCGGCAGCCCGTGTACGAGGACCAACGGCGGATCCTCACCGAGCTGCTCGATGCCCTCGCGGCGACCGGCAGCGCCGACCTCGAGCCGGGCTTCGCGGCGGACTGGCGCGAGGCGTCGGACGATGCCGGCCGGCTGCGGGCCGTGGTGGACCAGGTCGCGAGCCTGACCGACCAGGGGGCGTTGGCGTGGCACAAGCGGCTCGTGGTCGGGGACCGCGAGCGCGTGCACATCCCGGTCTGACCCGGGGCGGCCGGGCGGGGCGCCGCGCCCCGGATCCGCGCCGCGCCGGGGTGGCAACGAAGCGCGGGCGCGCCCTGGCCCGATCCGGAGTGGTGGGTCGTGCCCTGGACCCGACCCACGGGCGGTGCCTCGCCTTCGTGGCGGGGCCGAGCCGCGCCTCCCGGCCATGTCCACAGATCCCGCGACGGTCAGCCGTCGTCAGCGGCGGGAACTAGGATCGAGGGGTGGCTGGGAGGATCGCGCGGAACGACATCGACGAGGTCCGCTCGCGTGTCAACATCGCCGACGTCGTCGGCGACTACGTGACCCTGAAGTCGGCCGGGGTGGGGTCGCTCAAGGGCCTCTGCCCCTTCCACGATGAACGCTCCCCGTCGTTCCACGTCCGTCCGCAGGTCGGCCGGTACCACTGCTTCGGGTGCGGTGAGGACGGCGACGTCTTCGACTTCGTCATCAAGCAGGACCACACCACCTTCCAGGAAGCCGTCGAGCGGATGGCCGCGAAGATCGGCTTCACGCTCCACTACGAAGAGGGCGACGGCCCCCGGACCGACTACAACGCCCGGGCCCGGCTCATCGCCGCGAACGAGGCGGCGCAGCAGTTCTACGTGTCGCAGCTCACCACGGCGGCGGCCGAGCCGGCACGCCAGTTCCTCGGTGAGCGCGGGTTCGACCCGGCGGCGGCGCAGCACTTCGGCGTCGGGTTCGCCCCGAAGTCGTACGACGCGCTCCGGGACCACCTGCGCGGCCGTGGGTTCACGATCGACGAGATCGTCTCGGCCGGACTCGTCAGCCAGGGCGACCGCTCGCCGTACGACCGGTTCCGCGGGCGGCTGATGTGGCCGATCCGCGACGTCACCGGGGCGACGATCGGCTTCGGCGCGCGGCGGCTGCTCGACGACGACAAGGGACCGAAGTACCTCAACACGCCCGAGACCCCGATCTACCACAAGAGCCAGGTGCTCTACGGACTCGACCTCGCACGGCGGGACATCTCGAAGCAGAAGCAGGTCGTCATCGTCGAGGGGTACACCGACGTGATGGCCTGCCACCTCGCCGGCATCACGACCGCGGTCGCCACATGTGGCACGTCCTTCGGCGTCGACCACATCAAGGTGCTGCGGCCGATGCTCGGCGACTCCGCGAGCCGCGACCTCTCGCAGCTCGGCAACATCGTCTTCACGTTCGACCCGGACGAGGCCGGGCAGCGCGCGGCCTCGCGGGCCTTCGCGGAAGAGAGCCGCTTCGCCTCGCAGACCTACGTCGCGGTGGCGCCGGGCGGACTCGACCCGTGCGACCTCCGGCTGGCGCGGGGAGACGCCGCCGTCACCCGGCTCATCGAGACCAAGCGGCCGATGTTCGAGTTCATCATCCGCCGCCGCCTGGCAGCACACGACATCGAGACGGCCGAGGGGCGCGTCGCCGGGCTCCGCGACGCCGCACCGGTCGTCGCCGGCATCCGCGACCGCACGCTCGCCACCGCCTACACGCGCGAGACCGCCAAGTGGCTCGGCCTGGACATCCCCGAGGTCCGCCGCGCGGTCGAGAACGCCCGCCAGCGAGCGGGGTCCTCGTCGAACGACCACCGCCCAGGAGGCGCGGCACCGGCCACGCACACCGGCTCCAGTGGCGAGGCGGTCGCCGTCCCCGACGAGCCCGTGGCCGGGCTCCGGCTCTTGCCGAACGACCCGATCACGCGCATGGAGCGGGACGCGGTGATGGCGATGGTGCAGCAGCCGGGGCACGTCGGCGCGCCGCTCCTCGGGCTCGCGGCCGCCGCGACCTTCTCGGCACCGATGTTGTCCGTGGTCCGCGACGCCGTGGTCGCGAACGTCGACGCGATCGGCGCGGGGGACTGGCTCGAACGCCTGCTGCAGGACGTGCCGGGGCCGTTCCGGGGACTCGTGCAGGAGCTCGCGCTCGCGCCGATCCCGGCCCGCACCGACGAGGACCTCGCGCTCTACGCGCGGAGCATCGTCGTCGCGCTGGTCGAGCGGGACCTGTTGGCGCGCAAGGCATCGCTCCTCGGGCAGCTGCAGCGGGCGGACCCGAACGAGCAGGCCGACCGTCGCGCGGAGATCCAGCGGCAGCTCGTGGACATCGACGCGCAGCGGATGCGGTTGCGCGCGGACGCCGAGGCGGCAGCGAACTCGTAGGCGCCCGCCGCGCCTCCGGTCGGGCCGAGGTCGCCCGCCGAGGTCGCACGACGCGTCGTCTGCGTGTCGCGGAGGTCGCACGACACGCCACGTGCGTGTCGCCGAGGTCGAGTGCCGAGGTCGCCCCGCCGAGGACGCACGACGCGCCACCTGCGTGCCGCCGAGGTCGCACGAACGGCCGGTCGGGAGCGCTCGGAGCGGCACTTCGTGCGACCTCGAGCCGGCCACGCGCGCGACGCGAGCGGGCACGCGGGCGAGATGACCGGAGCGTCACGAGGGGGTGTGGTGCGGACGGGCGCCGCGCCTCCAGGGTGCCCGGCGGGCCGCCGAGGTCGCACGACGCGCCACGTGCCAGTCGCCGAGCGGGCGGAACACGCCGCGTGCGGGGCGTCGAGCGGGCGGAACGGGCCGGGTACCGGGCGCGAGCGGGACGTACTTCGCCCGCTCGCGCGCGGGGCGCCGAGCGGGCGGAACACGCCGCGTGCGGGGCGTCGAGCGGGCGGAACGGGCCGGGTACCGGGCGCGAGCGGGACGTGCTTCGCCCGCTCGCGTGCGGGGCGCCGAGTGGGCGGGACGCGCCGCGCGCGGGGCGCCGAGTGAGCGGGACGCGCCGCGCGCGGGGCGTCGAGCGGGCGGAACGCGCCGGGTACCGGGCGCGAGCGGGACGTACTTCGCCCGCTCGCGTGCCGCGGCGACCGCCGGGCCCATCCAGGCCGCCGGCCCCGGCGTTGCAGGACGCAACAATTGTGCGCGGCGCGCCGCACTCCGGCGCACGGATGATGCGCCACCAGGCGCTCCCGCGCATTACAGCGGTGTAAACAAATCTCCCTCGGTTCGTGGAGTTCCGTGACAGGGTGATAGCAATGAGCGTTCCTGGCCGGGCACACAGACGATCGACCTCCCGCCCAGGACCCTTGCATTCATCACCAAGAGAGGCATCGGACATGGCATCCGTGACCAAGTGGGGCAAGCGCGGCATCGCGCTCGGCGCCGGAGTGGCAGCGACGGCGCTGGTGCTCAGCGGCTGCGCGAGCAGCAGCGTGAGCGACACCGCCCTGAACGGCATCAGCATCGGGACGACCGACAAGATCACGTCGCTCGACCCCGCGGGCTCGTACGACAACGGCTCGTTCGCCGTGCAGAACCAGGTCTTCCCGTTCCTGATGAACACGCCGGTGGGCAGCCCCGACGTGAAGCCGGACATCGCGGAGAGCGGTGAGTTCACCAACGAGACGACGTACACGGTCAAGCTCAAGAGCGGACTGAAGTTCGCCAACGGGAACGACCTCACGTCGAGCGATGTGAAGTTCTCGTTCGAGCGCGAGCTGAAGATCAACAACGAGAACGGCCCGCAGTCCCTGCTCGCCAACCTCAAGAGCATCGACACCCCGGACGACACGACCGTGGTGTTCAACCTCGACCACGCCGACCAGACCTGGCCGCAGGTGCTCTCGAGCCCCGCCGGCCCGATCGTCGACGAGCAGGTCTTCTCGGCCGACAAGCTCACGCCGGCGGCCGACATCGTCAAGGGCAAGGCGTTCGCCGGGCAGTACTCGATCAGCTCCTACAAGGAGAACGACACGATCCAGTACAAGGCGAACAAGAACTACGACGGCCTCCTGGGCAAGCCGAAGACCGACGAGGTCACGGCGAGCTACTACACCAAGGAGACCGACCTGAAGCTCGCCGTCCAGAAGGGCGATGTCGACGTGGCATACCGCTCGCTGACGCCGACCGACATCGCCGACCTCCGCAAGGACGACAAGGTGAAGGTCACCGACGGCCCCGGCGGCGAGATCCGCTACCTGGTCTTCAACTTCAACACGCAGCCCTTCGGCGCGAAGCAGTCGGACGCCGACGAGACCAAGGCCCTCGCCGTGCGCCAGGCCGTGGCCGACGTCGTCGACCGCGAGAAGCTCGCCAAGGACGTCTACAACGACACCTACTCCCCGCTCTACTCGATGGTCCCGGACGGCCTCACCGGTGCCGCGAAGCCCTTCGAGGAGCTCTACGGCGACGGCGACGGCGGCGCGGACGTCGACAAGGCGAAGGAGACCCTGTCGAAGGCGGGCGTCACCGGCAAGGTCCAGCTCGACATCCAGTACGCACCGGACCACTACGGTTCGACGTCGGACGACGAGTACGCCGAGCTCAAGACGCAGCTCGAGAACTCCGGCCTGTTCACCGTGAACATCCAGTCGACGGTCTACACGACCTACGCGCAGGAGCGCACGAAGGACGCCTACCCGGTGTACCAGCTCGGCTGGTTCCCGGACTTCTCGGACGCCGACAACTACCTGTCGCCGTTCTTCACGAAGGACAACTTCGTGCAGAACCACTACGACGACCCGACGATCCAGCAGCTCATCTCCGAGGAGCAGCAGGAGTCCGACAAGGACAAGCGCGCCGACCTCATCGAGCAGGCGCAGGAGCGTGAGGCGACGCAGATCTCGACGCTGCCGCTGCTGCAGGGCAAGTCGGTCGCCGTGGCGGCCAAGGACGTCAAGGGCCTGACCCTCGACTCCTCGTACAAGTTCCGGTACGCGACCCTCTCCAAGTAAGACCGGTTCCGGCCCACGGGGGCGTTCCCACGAGGAGCGCCCCCGTGACCGCGTCCCCAACGGCACCGAAAGGCACCCGTCCCCGTGACCCTCAGCACCCCAGAGGCGAGCTCGGAACTGGCCACCGACCCCACCAAGCCCGAGGCACAGCGCAGTGCCAAGAGCAGCGGCGGCGGACTCGGCCGGTACGTCCTCGTCCGGTTCCTCCTCATCTTCCCGACCGTCTTCATCCTGGTGACGCTCGTGTTCTTCCTGATGCGTGTCATCGGGAACCCGATCACCGCCTCCGTCGGCGGCCGCCTGACCCCGAGCCAGCTGCAGGAGCGCCTGCACGCCGCCGGCTACGACCGCCCGGTGCTCGTGCAGTACGCCGAGTACCTCGGCAACATCTTGCGCGGCGACTTCGGCACCACCGCGACCGACAACCGGCCGATCACCGAGATCATCGTCACGTACGGCGGCGCCACCGCGGAGCTCGTGTTCTACGCGCTCATCGTCGCGCTGCTGCTCGGCATCCCGCTCGGCATGCTCGCCGCGTACATGCGCGACAAGTGGCCGGACGTCCTCTTCCGCGCGCTCGCGATCCTGACCTACGCGACGCCGGTGTTCTTCGGTGGCCTGCTGCTCAAGCTCGTCTTCTCGGTCTGGCTCGGGTGGCTCCCGCTCGGCGACCGGGCCTCGACCCGGGTGTCGCTCGTCCTCGACAACATCCCCGGTGCGACTGGCATCTACCTCATCGACGCCCTGCGCACCGGCAACGCGCAGATCATCGGCGACGTGCTGGCGCACGCCGTCCTGCCGGCGTTGACGCTCGGCCTCCTCAACGCCGGCATCTTCCTGCGCCTGGTCCGCGCGAAACATGATCG
>NZ_BACZ01000282.1 GCF_000333375.1 Curtobacterium sp. B18 | reverse complement strand
CGTGCCCGGACTCGGTCAGGGTCACGCCCCGGGCGCCGCGGAGCACGAGTTCGTGCCCCGTCCGGCGTTCGGCGCGAGCGAGCAGCTGGCTGACCGCGGGCTGGCTGTACCCGAGCGCGGCGGCCGCGCGGCTGATCGAGCCCGCGTCGCGGACGGCGCGCAGGACGCGGAGCAGCTGGGGGTCGAGATCGTCCACAACTCGATGTTATGGGGGATGGAAGGAACCTGCTCTGGTGTGATGGACCGGCACGCACCACGGTGGTCGGCATGGACTCCTTCGTCGACGGCTCCGGGTACCTCGCCGCCTGCACCGCTGGCCTCCCCACGCACGGCACCCTGCGGGCGATGCGCGCCGACCTCGACGAGTGGGAGCGCCAGGCGTCCTCGCCCGTCGCGTACGGCGCCCTCGTGGAGACGGGACGATCGCTGTTCGCGGACCTCGTCGGCGTCGAGCCGGCCCGGGTGGCGACCGGATCGCAGACCTCCGCGATGGTCGCGGTGGTCGCCGCCGCGCTGCCGGACGGTGCCGAGGTGGTGGTCCCCGACGGCGACTTCAGCTCGCTCGTGTTCCCGTTCCTGGCCGGCGCGCACCGCGGGATCCGGGTGCGGAGCGTCCCGCTCGACTCGCTCGCCGACGCGGTCCGGCCCGGTACCGCGCTCGTCGCCTGGTCGGCGGTGCAGTCGTCGACGGGGAGGGTCACCGACCCGCAGCCCGTCCTCGACGCCGCCCGGTCGGTCGGGGCGCTCACGCTGTGCGACCTCACGCAGGCGGCCGGCGTGCTGCCGGTCGACGCCCGGCCGTTCGACGTCACGGTGACGCACGCCTACAAGTGGCTGTGCGCGCCGCGCGGGGTCGCGTTCTCGACGTTCTCCGACGCCGCGCTCGACCGGCTCCGGCCCGTGCAGGCCGGGTGGTACGCGGGTGCCGACGTGTGGGCGTCGTGCTACGGACCCACGATGGCACTCGCGGACGACGCGCGTCGGTTCGACGTCTCGCCGGCGTGGCAGGCCTGGCCCGGGGCGGTCGCGGCGCTCCGGCACCTCGCCTCGCTCGACACGGCGTCGTCCTGGAGGCACGCCACGCGGCTCACGGACCGGCTCGCCGACACGCTCGGGTCGCCTCGGAGCGGACAGGCGATCACGACGTTCCCGGACGCAGACGGCGCGGCCCTGGGTGCCCTCGCGGCAGCGGGCATCACCGCGAGCGGCCGTGCCGGCCGGCTCCGGCTGGCGTTCCACCGGTGGAACGACGAGGAGGACGTGGCCCGCGTGGCGGACGCACTCGCGGCGGTCGACGGCTTCAGACCGGAGGGGTGAGGGGCGTTCTCCACAGGCACCGCGCATGGCGTCCGACGAGGTCCACGAGGCCGGTACGCTTGCCCGGTACGTTCACCGAACCGGGCACCCAGCTCGGCGACCTCTGGAGCATCACGTGGCACAGTCCTCCCGTCTCGACAGCGTCATCGCCCTGGCCAAGGGCCGTGGCTTCGTCTTCCAGTCGGGGGAGATCTACGGTGGATCGCGCTCCGCGTGGGACTACGGGCCCCTCGGCGTCGAGCTGAAGGAGAACATCAAGCGCCAGTGGTGGCAGCGGTTCGTCCGCGGCCGTGGCGACATGGTCGGCCTCGACTCCGCCGTGATCCTGCCGCGCAAGGTGTGGGAGGCGTCCGGGCACGTCGCGACCTTCACCGACCCGCTGGTCGAGTGCCTGCACTGCCACCACCGCTTCCGCGAAGACCACCTCGTCGAGGCCTTCGTGGCGAAGAAGGACCGGCAGCCCGAGGGCGGCATGGCCGAGATCGCGTGCCCGAACTGCGGGACCCGCGGGCAGTGGACCGAGCCCCGTGAGTTCTCCGGCATGCTCAAGACCTACCTCGGCCCGGTCGAGTCGGAGGAGGGCCTGAACTTCCTCCGCCCCGAGACGGCGCAGGGCATCTTCGTCGACTTCGCGCAGGTCGTGACGACCAGCCGCATGAAGCCCCCGTTCGGCATCGGGCAGGTCGGCAAGGCGTTCCGGAACGAGATCACGCCCGGCAACTTCATCTTCCGGACGCGCGAGTTCGAGCAGATGGAGATCGAGTACTTCGTCCCGCCGGCCGAGGCCGGGGAACACTACGAGCAGTGGATCGCCGACTCGGTCGCGTTCTTCACCGACCTCGGCATCGACCCGGAGAACCTCCGCCGCTTCGACGTCCCGGACGGCGAACGCGCGCACTACTCCGACGCCACCGCCGACATCGAGTACCGCTTCGGCTTCGCGGGCACCGAGTGGGGCGAGCTCATGGGCGTCGCGAACCGCACGGACTTCGACCTCAACAACCACATCGAGTCGTCCGGCAAGGACCTCCGCTACTTCGACCAGGCCGCGAACGAGAAGTACGTGCCGTACGTCATCGAGCCGTCGTTCGGCCTGACCCGTGCGCTCATGGCGTTCCTGCTCGACGCCTACCACGAGGACGAGGCGCCGAACGCGAAGGGCGGCGTCGACAAGCGCACGGTCCTGCGCCTCGACCCGCGCCTGGCCCCGGTCAAGGCCGCGGTGCTGCCGCTGTCCCGCAACGAGCAGCTGTCGCCGGTGGCCCGCGGCCTCGCGGACGACCTGCGGAAGTTCTGGAACGTCGACTTCGACGACGCGGGGGCGATCGGTCGCCGCTACCGTCGCCACGACGAGATCGGCACGCCGTTCTGCATCACGGTCGACTTCGACACCCTGGACGACAAGGCCGTGACGGTGCGCGAGCGCGACACGATGTCGCAGGAGCGGGTCGCGCTCGACCAGCTGCAGGGGTACCTCGCGGCGCGGCTGCTCGGCGCCTAGGCGCTGGCGGCGCGTCGGCGCGGCCGGGTTGAATCATGAATCCGACATCGAACCGGGCGTTGGCCGTGGTTCGGTGTCGGATTCCTGGTTCTACGCCGTGACAGCGGGCCAGGGCGGCGCGGGAATGCGTCCGCCGCGGGCCCGGTTGCGCCCAGCATGAACGACTCTGTGAAGGTCGATGTCTGGTCGGACATCGCCTGCCCCTGGTGCTACATCGGCAAGCGGAAGTTCGAGGCCGGCGTCGCCGCGTTCGCCTCGACACCGAACGGCGCCCCGGTCGAGGTCGAGTACCACTCCTTCGAACTGAGCCCCGACACCCCGGTGGACTTCGAGGGCACCGAGGCCGAGTTCCTCTCCGGCCACAAGGGCATGCCCGTCGAGCAGGCGCAGCAGATGCTCGACCAGGTCGCCGGCATCGCCGCGAGCGTCGGCCTCGACTACGACTTCGAGTCGATGCACCACACCAACACGGTCAAGGCACACCAGGTGATCCACCTCGCCAAGGAGCAGGGCAAGCAGCTCGAGATGGTGGAACGCCTCTTCGCCGCCTACTTCGAGCGCGGTGAGCACGTCGGCCAGGACGAGTCGCTGGCGTCCCTCGCGGCCGAGATCGGCCTCGACCCCGACGAGGTCCGCGCGACCCTCCGCGACGACTCGCAGCTCGCGGCGGTCCGTGCGGACCAGGCCCAGGCGCAGTCCTACGGCATCAACGGCGTCCCGTTCTTCGTCATCGACATGCAGAACAGCGTCTCACGCGCGCACGATCCGGCTCCATTCGAGCACGTGCTGACGCATGTCGACCCCCTCCATGCCATGACCACGTCATACGTCACCG
>NZ_BACZ01000283.1 GCF_000333375.1 Curtobacterium sp. B18 | reverse complement strand
AAAAAAAAAACCTCCCGTCCGGTCGGTGCTGTCACACGCACCGTGCCCGGTGCTACGGTGGTCCCGATGTACTCGGCGCTCCTCCTCCTTCGCTGCCGCGACGAGGCCTGACACAACGGCCCACCTCGTCGCGGAGTCCGTCGTGGCCTGAACCACCCCTGACGACGAAAGCGACGAAACGATGCAGAACACCCAGCGCCCCTCGGGGATGCCGATCCACAAGTACGTCCCGTTCCACGAGCAGATCCGTGTCGACCTCCCGGACCGCACCTGGCCGACGAAGCGCATCGACGCCGCGCCCCGCTGGTGTGCGGTCGACCTGCGCGACGGCAACCAGGCCCTCATCGACCCGATGGACTCCGAGCGCAAGCGCGCGATGTTCGACCTGCTCGTCCGGATGGGCTACAAGGAGATCGAGGTCGGCTTCCCGAGCGCCTCGCAGACCGACTTCGACTTCGTGCGGTCCCTCATCGACGAGGGCGCCATCCCCGACGACGTCACCATCCAGGTGCTGACCCAGGCGCGCGAGCACCTCATCAACCGCACCTACGAGGCGATCGACGGTGCGAAGCAGGCCATCGTGCACCTGTACAACTCGACGTCGATCGTCCAGCGCGAGGTCGTGTTCCGCACCGACGTGCAGGGCGTCGTCGACATCGCGGTGTCCGGCGCCGAGCTGTGCCGCGCGGCCGAGGCGAACCTGCAGCACGACACGAAGGTCTTCTACGAGTACTCGCCCGAGTCGTACACGGGCACCGAGCTCGAGGTCGCCGTTGAGATCTGCAACGCCGTGCTCGAGGTCTTCGAGCCGACGCCCGACCGCAAGGTGATCATCAACCTGCCGGCCACCGTCGAGATGGCGACGCCGAACGTCTACGCCGACTCGATCGAGTGGATGTCCCGCAACCTGGCCCACCGCGAGGACGTCATCCTCTCCCTGCACCCGCACAACGACCGCGGGACCGCCGTCGCGGCCGCCGAGCTCGGGTACATGGCCGGTGCCGACCGCATCGAGGGGTGCCTGTTCGGCAACGGGGAGCGCACCGGCAACGTCGACCTCGTCGCCCTCGGGATGAACCTGTTCACGCAGGGGATCGACCCCGAGATCGACTTCTCGGACATCGACCAGGTCAAGCGGACCGTCGAGTACTGCAACCAGCTGCCGGTGCCGGAACGGCAGCCGTGGGCGGGCGACCTCGTCTACACGGCGTTCAGCGGCTCGCACCAGGACGCCATCAACAAGGGCTTCGAGGCGATGAAGGCCAAGGCCGCCGCCGCGGGCAAGGACGTCGACGAGATCGCGTGGGCAGTGCCCTACCTGCCCGTCGACCCGAAGGACATCGGCCGCTCCTACGAGGCCGTCATCCGCGTCAACTCGCAGTCCGGCAAGGGCGGTGTCGCCTACCTGCTGAAGACGGACCACGCGATCGACCTGCCCCGCAAGCTGCAGATCGAGTTCTCCGGGGTCGTGCAGCAGCACACCGACGCCGAGGGCGGCGAGTTCTCGTCCGAGCGCATCTGGGACCTCTTCCGCGACGAGTACCTGCCCGCCGCCGACGAGTCCGACAAGTGGGGCCGCTACGAGATCACGAAGACGGCGACGTCGAGCGACTTCGACGGCACGACGAAGCTCTCGGTCGCCCTGCGCGTCGACGACGGCTCGGTCGTGTCCGAGGCCGTCGGCACCGGTCCGATCGACGCGTTCCTCACGGTGATGCGGGAGCAGGGTGTCGACGTGACGCTCTACGACTACTCGGAGCACACGATGAGCGCCTCCGGTGACGCCCAGGCCGCGTCCTACGTCGAGCTCGACGTCGACGGTGTGCGGCTCTGGGGTGTCGGGATCGACGCGGACATCGCGACGGCGTCCCTCAAGGCGATCGTGTCGGCGGTGAACCGCGCGGTGCGCGCGGGCGCGGCGTCCGGCGCGTCGGAGCTCGTCTCCGCCTGAGACGCGGCCAGGCCAGGAGGCGCGGTGCGGGCTGGTCCCGCGCCGCGCCTCCTGGTGCGATGGGAGGTCGAATCGGGCGTACCTGGTCGTTCCTTCCGACCAGGTACGCCCGAAACCGGCAGGTACGCCCGGAACCGGCAGGTACCCCGGCGGGCGCGGCGGGCGCGGCGGGCGCGGCGGGCGCCGCGGGCGCGGCGCGGGCGCGGCGCGCGCGGGCCCCGGGCGCGGAGCGTCGGTGGGGAGGGGGATACTGGTCCAATGCCGCTGTACCGGGACGAGTGCGTCGTGTTGCGCACCCACAAGCTCGGTGAAGCCGACCGCATCGTGACGATGCTGAGCCGGCAGCACGGCAAGATCCGCGCCGTCGCGAAGGGCGTCCGGCGGACCGCGTCGAAGTTCGGGTCCCGCCTCGAGCCGTTCATGGTCGTCGACGCACAGTTCTACGAGGGCCGCTCGCTCGACATCGTCACGCAGGCCGAGTCCCTCGGCTCGTACGGCGCGCAGATCGTCGCGGACTACGGTGCGTACACGGCCGCGAGTGCGATGGTCGAGACGGCCGACCGCCTGAGCGAGGCGGACGCCGGACTCCAGCAGTACCTGCTGCTCGTCGGGGCCCTGCGTTCCCTCGCGCGCGGCGAGCACGTGACCACCGCCACGCTCGACTCGTACCTGCTGCGCGCGATGAGCATCGCCGGGTGGGCGCCCTCGTTCCGTGACTGTGCGGTGACCGGCGAGCCCGGCCCGCACTCGGCGTTCGTCGTGCAGCTCGGCGGCGTGGTGGCCGACCACGCGGCGCCTCCGGGGACACCGCGGCTCGACCCCGAGACCCTGCACCTGCTCGGCTCGCTGCTCGCCGGCGACTGGGGCACGGTGGACGCGTCGGACGAGCGCACCCGCTCCCGGGCCTCCGGCGTGGTGGCGGCGTACGCCCAGTGGCACCTGGAACGATCGCTCCGGTCGCTGCCGCACGTCGACCGCACCGAGCGCCCGTCGCCGGTGGCTCCCACACCCGGGGGTGTGCCGGCAGCGGTCGCGGCGACCCCGGCACCCGCACTGCCGGAGCCCGTCGACGAGACCCCGACCCCGGCGGACCCGACCACCTCGATCCCGGTCCGCACGCCACCGGACCCGACCCACGTGCCCGACCACGGAGGAACCCCTGCATGAGCCCGCGCCGCTACGCCGAGTCCGAGCCGCTGCAGCCCGTCGACTGGACGGGTGAGCAGCCCCCGGCGATCCCGGTGCAGTTCGTCCCCGAGCACGTCGCGATCGTCATGGACGGCAACGGGCGCTGGGCGAACCAGCGCGGCCTGACCCGGGTCGAGGGACACCGCGCGGGCGAGGCCTCGCTCCTCGACGTCGTCGCCGGTGCCATCCAGATCGGCGTCAAGCACGTGTCGGCCTACGCGTTCTCGACGGAGAACTGGAAGCGCTCCCCGGACGAGGTCCGGTTCCTGATGGGCTTCAACCGCGAGGTCCTGCACCGCCGCCGCGACCAGCTCGACGCGTGGGGCGTGCGGATCCGATGGGCGGGACGCCGACCCCGGCTCTGGCGCAGCGTGGTCGACGAGCTGCAGACCGCCGAGCGGATGACCGCCCACAACACTCGTCTCACGTTGACCATGTGCGTGAACTACGGCGGCCGGAACGAGATCGTCGACGCCGTCCGGGGCATGGCCGAGGACGTCGCGGCCGGGCGGATGAAGCCGAGCCAGGTCACCGAGAAGGCCCTCGCGAAGCGGTTGTACGTGCCGGACCTGCCGGACGTCGATCTGTTCCTCCGCAGCTCGGGGGAGCAGCGGACCTCGAACTTCATGCTCTGGCAGTCGGCCTACGCCGAGATGGTGTTCCTCGACCGGCTGTGGCCGGACTTCCGCCGCACCGACCTCTGGGGAGCGATCGAGCAGTACGCGCGCCGCGACCGACGCTTCGGCGGCGCGGTGGACGCACCGACCGCCTGACGGGAGGCGCGGGTCGGCGCCGCCCCGCGCCTCCAGTCCTGCGTGTCCCGGCTCCGCGAGACGCGCGCCGACGCCGGCGCCGGCGCCGGCGCCTCAGCCGAGCAGGTGCGCCGCACCGCCGACTGCGTCGAGCGTCGCCCGGACACTCGGGACCCGGTCGGCACCCCTCGCCACCACGACCTCGACGCGCCGCGCGAGCTCGTCGCCCGCCGGCGTGACCTCGACACCGGGCGGCACGACCGTGGTGGTCAGGGCGAGCCGGGGGAGCAGCGCCACGCCGAGCCCCGCTGCGACCAGCCCGACGACCGCTGCGGCGTTGTCGGTCTCGAGCACGATGTCGGGCGTGAACCCGGACGCCGCGCACGACGCGAGGAGGTGCCCGCGACAGCGTGGGCACCCGCCGATCCACCGCTCGTCACGGAACGCCGCGAGGTCTGCGACCTCGCCGAGCGTGTGCCCCGGAGCAGCGGCGGGCGTGACGAGCGCGAGCGGGTCCCGACCGAGGACGCGCGAGGTGAGCGTCGGGTCCGCGGCGACGTCGTCCCCCTGCAGGGCGTGCGAGAACGTCAGTGCGACGTCGACGTCCCCGCGCCGGAGGAGTTCGACGGCCTCGGGTGGCTCCGCCTCGACATAGGAGGTCGTCACCCCCGGGGTCTCCCGCGCCATGGTCGCGAGCACCGCCGGCACGAGGGTCGACGACGCGCTCGGGAACCCCGCGATCCGGACCCGTCCGCGGGCGAGGCTCCCGACCGCGTCGAGGTCCTCGCGCGCTGCGGCCAGGGCGGCCTGCACGGCGAGTGCGTGGTCGGCGAGGACGTGCCCGGACTCGGTCAGGGTCACGCCCCG
>NZ_BACZ01000284.1 GCF_000333375.1 Curtobacterium sp. B18 | reverse complement strand
CGCGGGTCTGGTGGACCTCGTGCTCGAGCGTGTCAACGGCACCCCCACGAGCGAGCGGAGCAACAGCGAGATCGCGCAGCACGAGTACGTGAGCGAGGCGACGGTGAAGACCCACATCTCGCGGGTCCTCACGAAGCTCGAGCTGCGCGACCGGGTGCGGCTCGTCGTGTTCGCGCACGAGCACGGGTTGGTCGCGAAGGCCGACTGACCGCGGGCGCGCTCGCGCGGCGGCCCGCGCCCGCCCGCGGGGCGGGGTGGTTCGTCTGACGGACCGTCATCCGAGCGGATGACTCCTCCCCAGGCAGTGGAGCCGAGCGGACGATCCACAGGAGCCGCGCGACGGACGCGGGGCGTGCCTCCCGGCCGTCATCGTGGAGTCATGACCACGAGCAGCACACCGATCATCCGTCTCGACCACGTCTCGAAGCACTACGGCGACGCCGCGCGACGGGTCACGGCGCTCGACGACGTGAGCGTCGACATCGGCGCGGGGGAGTTCACCGCGGTGATGGGCCCGTCGGGCTCCGGCAAGTCGACCCTGATGCACGTCGCCGCCGGGCTCGACCAGGTCTCGTCCGGTCGCATCCGGATCGACGGCGTCGACATCACCGCGTTGGGCGACAAGGACCTGACGGAACTGCGTCGTCGTCGGCTGGGGTTCGTGTTCCAGTCGTTCAACCTGGTGCCGACGCTCGACGTGCAGGAGAACATCCGGCTGCCGTTCCTGCTCGGCGGGCACAAGCCGACGCGCGAGGAGTCGGCCTGGATCGACCGTCTCGTCGAGATGCTCGGGCTGGGGAACCGGCTGACGCACCGGCCGCACCAGCTGTCGGGCGGACAGCAGCAGCGGGTGGCGATCGCCCGGGCGCTGGCCTCGCGGCCGGCGGTGGTCGTCGCGGACGAGCCGACCGGCGCGCTCGACTCGCGGACGGGCAGGGACGTGCTGCAGATCCTGCGCGGTGCGGTGACCGAGTGGGGGCAGAGCGTGGTGATGGTCACGCACGACCCGGTGGCCGCGGCGAACGCGGACCGGATCCTGTTCCTCGCCGACGGGCGTGTGGTGGGGGACCGACCGGCGATGGACGCCGCGTCGATCTCCACCACGATGCTCGGGATGGAGGCCGCAGCGTGAACGGGCTCCGTGCCTTCGCGCCGACCGTCCTCGTCGCGGCCCTCGGCACCACCTTCGGATCGGCGCTCGTCATCGCGCCGGGCATCGTGACCGAGGCCCTCGGCGCCTCGGGGCTCGCCGAGCTCGGGCCGGTGAAGGCGATCCTCTCGGTCGTCGGGTGGCTCTTCCTCGGCATCGCGCTGTACGTCGGTGCGATCGTCACCGCGAACACGTGCGCGACCCTCATCGCCGGGCAGACGCGCATCATCGCGCTGCAGCGGCTGGTCGGCGCGACCGGAGCCTCGCTGCGTGCGCGGATCACCCGCACCGGTCTCGTCGTCGGCGTGGTCGGCGGGCTGATCGGCGCGGTCGTCGGCACGGGCCTCTGCGCGGTGTTCGTCCTCGTGCTGCGCGCCGACGGGTTCCTGCCGGACACCGCCTACACGATGGTGCCGTGGGAGCTCGTACTCCCGGTCGCGGCGGTCGTCCTCGCCACGTGGGGTGCGTTCGCGGCTGGGTCGCGCCGGGTGCTCACCGTCACCCCGCTCGAGGCGCTCTCGTCGAGCGTCGAGCCGAGTCTACGACGACGTCCGCTCCGGGACCGCCCGCACGGTGTGGGCCATCGTGCTCATGGCCACCGGCGGGCTGCTCGTGCTCGTCGGGTTGCTCGCGAGCGGGCTCTCGCCGGTCGCGGTCCTGCCGGCGGCGCTCGGCGGCTTCGTGTCGTTCGCCGGGGTGGCCGTCGGGGCGACGACCGTCATGCCGCCCGTGCTGCAGCTGATCGGCCGGATCGGTTCGCGCGACCCCGTCGTCCTGCTCGCCGGGCGGAACGCCATGCGCGCACCGGGTCGGTCCGCGCGGGCCACGATCGGGCTCGTCATCGGCGTCACCCTGCTCGTCACCTTCGCCGTCGCGCTCGGGATCATGCAGCACGTGCTCGAAGCCCAGCTGCAGGCCGTCGGACAGGGGCAGACGACGACCGAGATGGTCCAGGGGCAGCGGGACTTCTTCGTGCAGCTCAACGCGGTGGTGAGCGTCATCGTCGGGTTCTCGGCGGTGATCGCCGCTGTGGGCGTCGTGAACGCGCTCGCGCTCGGGGTGCTCCAGCGTCGCCGCGAGCTCGGTCTGCTGCGGGTGCTCGGGCTCACCGGGGCGCAGGTGCGTCGGATGATCGTGACCGAGGCGGTTCAGATGGTCGTCGCGGCTGTGGTCACGGGACTCGTGCTCGGCACGTTCTACGGCTGGGTCGGCGGGCAGACGCTGCTCGGTTCGCTCGGCTTCGCGACGACGCCGGTCCTGCCGCCGTTGACCGTCGGGATCGTGGTGGTCGGAGCACTCGTCCTCGCGGTGGTCGCGACGATCGCGCCCGTGCGACGCG
Organism: Curtobacterium sp. B18; assembly: GCF_000333375.1. Lineage (GTDB taxonomy): Bacteria > Actinomycetota > Actinomycetes > Actinomycetales > Microbacteriaceae > Curtobacterium. The sequence continues at coordinate 113 of NZ_BACZ01000284.1, read as the reverse complement.
CGATGCGCGTCCCGCCGACCGAGGCGCTCGCGGTGGACTGACCCCGGGTCGCCCGTCGGTGCGGGAGGGCGCGGTGCGGGACGGGAGGCGCGGTGCGGGACGGGCGGCGCGGT
>NZ_BACZ01000285.1 GCF_000333375.1 Curtobacterium sp. B18 | reverse complement strand
CGAGCGGTCGCTCGAGCTCCTCGCGCAGGACGGCGAGCTGCCGCTCGCGTGGCGGACGATGGGCGACTCCCGGAGCGACTACGCGATGGCGGACTGGCTGCACGCGAACGGGCACGAGGTCGCGCACGTCGACGTCCGTCCGTCCGACGGGGTCCCGGCCACGCCGTACCCGGTCCTCACGGCACCGGACGGCGTGATCCACGACGAGGCCGGAGCCCGGTTCCTGTCGGACTGGCGCCGATCCGCCTGAGCCGAGCCGCGCCTCCCGGCCCGGAACGGGACATCCCCGCCGTTTGCGTGCCGGGGTGGTACACCAGTACTCTCGCGGGGTCCGCCGCCAGCCGATGACGGGAACCACCCCATGGCACCGAAGCTCCGCATCAAGTCGATCGAGGCGTCCCTCGCTGACTCCGAGGAGAAGGGGCGCTCCCTCAAACGGTCGCTGAAGACCTTCGACATCGCGGCGATGGGCATCGCCGTCGCCGTCGGCGCCGGCATCTTCTCGGTCGGCGCGAACGCCGCCGCGAACTTCGCCGGTCCCGGCGTGATCATCTCGTTCCTGCTCGCCGCCGTCACGTGCGGCCTGGCGATCATGTGCTACGCCGAGTTCGCGTCGACGATCCCGGTCGCCGGCTCCGCCTACACGTTCACCTACGCCACGATGGGCGAGCTCCTCGCGTGGATCGTCGGTTGGGACCTCATCCTCGAGACGCTCACCGCCAGCGCCGTGATCGCGAAGTACTGGGGGATCTACCTCAGCGAGGCGTTCAACGTGTTCGGCGTGGCCCTGCCGAGCACGATCCAGCTCGGCCCGGTCCCGTTCACGTGGGGGCCGGTGCTCATCGTCGGCATCTTCACGGTCCTGCTCGCCTTCGGCACCCGCCTGTCGAGCCGGGTCTCGGCCGTCATCACGATCATCAAGGTCGCGATCGTCGTCTTCGTCATCGTCGCCGGTGCGTTCTTCGTCAAGGCCGCGAACTTCACCCCCTTCATCCCGCCGGCCGAACCCGCCAAGGGTGCCGAGGGGAGCGTCTGGACCCAGTCGCTCGTGTCCTGGTTCACCGGGTCCGAGCCCGCCCAGTACGGCGTCTTCGGTCTGCTCGCCGCGGCCTCCCTCGTGTTCTTCGCGTTCATCGGCTTCGACGTCGTGGCGACGAGCGCCGAGGAGACCGAGAACCCGCAGAAGACCCTGCCCCGCGGCATCTTCATCGGCCTCGGCATCGTGACGCTGCTCTACGTGGGCGTCAGCATCGTCATCACCGGCATGGTCTCGTACCAGCGTCTGGCGCAGGAGGACGCGCCGTCCCTCGCCTCGGCGTTCTCCATCGTCGGCCTGCCGTGGGCCGCCGGGATCATCGCGATCGGCTCCCTGATCGGTCTGACGACGGTCGTCATGGTGCTGCTGCTCGGTCTGTCCCGCATCGTGTTCTCGATGAGCCGCGACGGCCTGCTGCCGCGCTGGTTCTCGAAGACGAACGAGAAGACGCAGACCCCCGTGCGCGTGCAGGTCGTCGCGGGCGTCGTCGTGGCACTGCTGGCCGGCTTCACGGCGGTGGACAAGCTCGAGGGCATGATCAACATCGGCACGCTGTCGGCGTTCGTCCTGGTGTCGATCGGCATCGTCGTGCTGCGTCGCACGCGTCCGGACGCCCCGCGCGCCTTCCGGGTGCCGTGGTCGCCGGTGCTGCCGATCGTGTCGGCGGTGCTGTGCTTCTGGCTGATGCTGAACCTCGAGGTCGAGACGTGGCTGCGGTTCGTCATCTGGCTCGTGATCGGCTTCGTGATCTACTTCGGCTACAGCCGTCGCAACAGCCGGGTGGGCAAGGGCCTGCAGTAGGGCGTCGCTGACGCGGGCGCGGGCGCTGCGGCGCTGGCGGACGGGTCGAACCAGGTTTCCGACACCGAACCACGCGCAGGGGCTGGTTCGGTGTCGGAAACCTGGTTCCACGCGGCCACGCGGCCCCACGTCGGCGCCGCGTCAGGCGCCGAGCGCGAGCGTCGCGCCGAAGCCCAGCATGACGAGCGCGACGAGACCGTCGAACACGCGCCACGTCAGCGGCTTCGCGAACAGCGGTCGCAGGAGCCGTCCGCCGAACCCGAGCGCACCGAACCACAGGCAGCTCGCGAGGACCGCCCCGGCCGTCCACCACCACCGGTCCGCCGGCCCCTGCTGGTTCGCGACCGAGCCGAGGAACACGAGCGTGTCCAGGTACACGTGCGGGTTCGCCCAGGTGAACAGGAGCATCGTCACGACGGCCGTCCGCACGGTCGCGGCTCGTCCAGGAGGCGCGGTGCGCGTCCGCCCCGCAGCCACCGTCGTCGGGGCCGTCGCCGCGGCACCGGCCCCGGCCGGGTGGACGGCCGCACCGCGCCCCGCACCGGACACTGCGGCCGGTCCTGACGGGGCGCAGTGTTCGTCCGCGGGCGCGTTCCCGGACGCGATCGCCACCGGCACGCCGTCGTCCGCCGCCTCGGACTCGACCCGCAGGGACTCGCCCGACGGCCACAGCGCACGACGGGCCGCGAGCACCCCGTAGGTCACGAGGAACGCCGCCCCGACGAAGCGGATGACGACGAGCGCGACCGGGAAGCGCTCGACCACGACCCCCACGCCGAGCACCCCCGCCAGGATGAGCACGGCGTCGGACACGGCGCAGACGACGACCGCGGCCGCGACGACCCGCACGGACGAGGTCACCGCGAGGCGCAGCAGGTACGTGTTCTGCACGCCGATCGCCACGATGAGCGCGAGTCCGGTGCCGAGGCCGGCGAGCATGGGGAGGAGGGCGGTCACGGTTCGAGCGTAGGAGCGCACCCTGATGCAGTACAGCTCACGTTCCTGATGCTGCGTAAGCTCAGCTGCATGCCAGGGCTGCAGCGCGAACACCTCGAGACCCTCCTCGCCGCGGTCGACCACGGCACCCTCGACGCCGCTGCCCGGGCGCTGTCCATCACCCCGTCGGCGGTGTCGCAGCGGATCAAGTCGATGGAGCAGCAGGTCGGCCGGGTGCTCCTGCAGCGGACGACACCGGTCCGCCCGACCCCCGACGGCGAGGTCGTCCTCCGCCACGCACGTCAGGCGCAGCTGCTCGACGAGGAGACCGCGCGGGCGCTCGGCGGCGGGGAGTCGGTCGTGCCGTCGATCCCGCTCGCGGTGAACGCCGACTCGCTCGGCACGTGGTTCCTCGACGCGCTCGCCCTCGTGCGCGCCGACACCGAGGTCGTGTTCGACCTCCACCGCGAGGACCAGGACCGCACCGCCGAACTCCTCCGCGCGGGCACGGTGATGGCCGCCGTCACGGCCGAGGCCGAACCCGTGCAGGGCTGTTCCTCGGTGCCGCTCGGGATCGACCGGTACCGGGCGGTGGCCTCCCCGTCGTTCGTCGCGCGGTACCTGCCGGGTGTCGACAGCGAGCAGCGGATGACGCGACTCCTCGACCGCGTGCCCCTGGTGGACTACGACCGTGACGACGACCTGCAGCAGGGGTACCTGCGCCGGGTGCTCGGGCACGCCCCGTCCGGCCCGAGACACTTCGTCCCGACCTCGGCGGACTTCGCCCGTGCGGTGTCGCTCGGCTTCGGCTGGGGGATGCTGCCGGAGGCCCAGTGCCTCGACGCCCTCGAGCACGGCGACCTCGTCGAACTCACCCCCGGGCGCCGCGCGGACGTGGCGCTGTGGTGGCAGCGCTGGAACCTGGCCTCGCCGCTGCTCGAGCGCGTGACCGAGGCCGTCCGGGCGACCGCGGCCGAGCGCCTCCACCCGGTCGGTCAGACCGTCGCGCGGTAGCGGAGGCCGTCCACGAGCAGTCCGACGAGCATCTGGCTCTGTTCGATCGACGCGGCTCCGTGGCACAGGTCCGCCACCGCGTGCAGGAGCTGCTGGGCGTCCACATCGGGACGGATCGTCCCGGCTTCGGCCGCCGCCTCGAGGAGTCCGCCGAGCGCGCCGCCGAGCCGACCGACGAAGTACTCGGGCAGGGCTGCGAACGCCGGATCCCCGGAGTGCAGGGCCGCGGCGAGTCCCCGCTTCGTCGCGACGAACTCGGTGAACCGCTGCAGCCAGCGGGCGAGCGCCTCGTCGGGAGCGTGCGCAGCCGCGAGCTCGTCCGCGGCGGCCGCCGTCGACTCGACCGCCCGCTGGAACACGGCGACGACGAGGTCCGAGCGCTGCGGGAACCGCCGGTAGAGCGTGCCGACGCCGACGCCAGCCCGGTCGGCGATCAGCTTCGCGGGGGCGTCCACCCCGTCGCTCGCGAAGACGGCCTTGGCGGCGTCGGTCAGGGCGTCGGCATTGCGTCGGGCGTCGGCGCGCACGGAGTCCTCCTCTTGCGTAAACGGAAAACTGTTCCGTATAGTTCCGGAAGAGCGTTCCACTTCGGTCCACGATACGGTACCGAGCCCCGGGACGCCATCGACAGGAGGAACCGCACATGCAGTACCGCACCCTCGGCCGCACCGGCATCCAGGTCAGCCCCTTCGCGCTCGGCGCCATGATGCTCGGCACCGACGGCAGCATCGGCAACGGCGACGAACAGGACTCGATCCGCATCGTCCACCGTGCACTCGACGCCGGCATCAACCTCATCGACACCGCCGACCGCTACTCGCAGGGCGGCTCCGAGGAACTGCTCGGCAAGGCACTCGTCGGACGACGCGACGACGTCGTCCTCGCCACGAAGTTCAACGGCCCGATGGGCGACGACCCGAACCGCCGGGGGAACTCGAGGCGGTGGATCATGCAGGCGGTGGAGGGGTCGCTCCGCCGTCTGCGGACCGACCACATCGACCTCTACCAGGCGCACCGACCCGACGACACGGTCGACCTCGAGGAGACCCTGTCCGCACTGACCGACCTGGTCCGCAGCGGCAAGGTCCGGGCGATCGGCAGCTCGGACTTCCCCGCGTCGATGCAGGTCGAGGCGCAGTGGACGTCCGAGCGCCGTGGCCTCGAACGATTCCGCACCGAACAGCCCACCTACTCGATCCTCAACCGGGGCATCGAGCGCGAGGTCCTCCCGACCGTCCAGCGCCACGGCATGGGAGCCCTCGTCTGGAGCCCCCTCGCCGGCGGCATGCTGACCGGCCGGTTCCGGAAGGGGCAGGACACCGACCTCGCCCGCGCGACCATGTTCCGGCACAACCGCGACGAGCGACGGATCGACGCCGTGGAACAGGTCGTCGCACTCTCCGAGGAGACCGGCATCCGGATGACCCACCTCGCGATGGCGTTCGCGATCGCGCACCCCGGCGTCACGAGCGCCCTGATCGGCCCGCGCTCGACGGAGCAGCTCGACGACCTGCTCGCCGGCGCCGACGTGGCGCTCTCCGACGAGGTCCTCGACCGCATCGACGCGATCGTCCCGCCCGGCACCGACGTCGGTCGGCTCGACCAGCAGTACAACCCGCCGGCGGTCCTCGACCCGGCTCTCCGCCGCCGCCCCGCCACGGACCGTTCGGCGGCCTGACACGCGTCCGGGCGGGCCGCCCGGACGCCGAGGCTGTCCGCTTCCCGTCGCGTCCGTTGCGGGAAACCGCACGATCACCCCGCCCGGGCCCGTGTTCACACGTTCGTCACGAAGCGGCCCCGTGGGCCGCCCTACGATCGCAGGACCGACGGCGACGGGCCGTCGGGAGCACGACCGCTCCACGACACGAAACACCGAACACCGCGACCGCACCCACGGTCGCGACCCCGCCGGCCGAGGATCCCTAGTCCTCGCCGGCCGGACCTCCCGAGGGTCCGGATCCATGTCGCCGCAGCCGCCGACGCCCGTCTCACGATGCGTCGGCGCCTGCGCTCGACGACGCGTGAGTCCTCTCCGAACCCGACAGGAGACCACGCCATGTCCGCACCGCCGGACGTCCGTCGTACCCCGACGCGACTCCAACCGCCCGCCCGCACGACCGACGAGCTGCAGTCCCCGGACTTCCAGCTCCCCGCCCCGCTCACCCCGCGTGACCGCGAGCGGGCCCGCCGCCGCCGGCAGACCGAGCCGGTGCCCTACGTCCGACCCCGGGCGGAGAGCCGCGCGCACAGCCCCGTGATGGTCCTCATCGTGCTCGTCGCCACGCTCGGCGTGATGGCGTACGCGGTGTTCCTGCTCGATCCGGCCAACCGCGGCGACTTCCTGCCGTACGGGCTCGTGATCGTGGCCGAGAGCGTGCTCGTCGGACAGGCGCTCCTGTCGATGTGGACGATCCTGTCCGGCGGCTCCGACCCCCGGGACTTCGCGTTCCACCACACCCAGGACACCCTGTTCGACCGCGACACCATCGCCCGCAGCGGTGCCGCCGACCAGCCCCACCGCTGGCCGATGCACGTCCGCGGACGTCGGGTCGAGGTCGACGTCTTCATCACCGTCTACGGCGAGGAGCTCAGCAAGGTCGCCGCCACCGTGCAGGCGGCGGTCGCGATGCGCGGCGAGCACCGCACCTGGGTGCTCGACGACGGCCGGAGCGACGACGTCCGCGCGCTCGCCGAGGAGCTCGGCGCCCGGTACGTCCGACGGCTCTCGTCGCACGGCGCGAAGGCCGGCAACATCAACCACGCGCTGACCCTGGCGAAGGGCGACTACTTCGCGGTGTTCGACGCCGACTTCGTGCCGAAGCCGGACTTCCTGTTCGAGACCGTGCCGTTCTTCGCCGACGACGGCATCGCCTTCGTGCAGACGCCGCAGTCGTACGGCAACCTCCACAACCTGGTGTCCCGCGGCGCCGGGTACATGCAGACGGTGTTCTACCGGTTCATCCAGCCCGGACGGAACCGCTTCAACGCGGCGTTCTGCGTCGGGACGAACGTCATCTTCCGCCGCGAGGCGATCGACGAGATCGGCGGCATGTACACCGACTCGAAGTCCGAGGACGTCTGGACCAGCCTGATGCTCCACGAGCGCGGCTGGAAGACCGTCTTCATCCCGATGACCCTCGCCGTCGGCGATGCCCCGGAGACCATCGAGGGCTTCACGAAGCAGCAGCTCCGGTGGGCCACGGGCGGCTTCGAGATCCTGCTCACGCACTTCCCGTTCCGTCCGAAGCACCGGCTCACGATGGACCAGCGGCTGCAGTACCTCGTCACCGCGAGCTTCTACCTGACGGGCATCGTCCCCGGGCTCCTCCTGCTCGTGCCGCCACTCGAGATCTACTTCGACCTGCGCCCGATGAACCTGTCGATCGGTGCCGGCGAGTGGGTGCTGTTCTACCTCGGCTTCTACGGCGTGCAGGTGCTCCTCGCGTTCTACGCCCTCGGGTCGTTCCGGTACGAGACGCTCCTGCTCGCGGCGGTCTCGTTCCCGATCTACGCGAGCGCGCTCTGGAACGTCGTGTGCGGCAAGGAGCAGGCCTGGCACGTCACGGGAGCGGCCCGCGGTCGGACGCCGTCGCCGTTCAACTTCATCGTCCCGCAGGTGCTCGTGTTCGTGTTCCTGGCGTTGACGAGCGTCGTCGCCGTCTGGCGCGACCTCGACAACGGGCAACTGACGCTCGCCACCGCGTGGAACATCACGAACACCCTCGTGTTCCTCGCCTTCGTCATCGCGGCGTTCCGCGAACAGGGCCGGAACCGTGTGACGGACCGGATCGCCGCCCAGCGGGAAGGGATCGCAGCATGACCTGGACGAACCGACTCCGGTTGTTCGCCGGACTCATCGTGGTGCTCGTCGTCGTGGCGGCGTGCACGCTCGTCTTCAACCAGCGCCAGAGCGCGGTGGCGAGCACGTCGGCCGCGATCGCCGCGCAGGAGTACGCCGTCGGCACCGACTACGGCGGCACCGTGACCGAGGAGTACGTCGAGGAGGGCGACACCGTCCAGAAGGGCGACGAGCTCCTGCAGGTGCAGAGCCTCCAGCTGGCGCAGGACATCCGCAAGGGCGTCGTGGGCGCGAACACGCAGACGAGCGCCTACGACATCGGCGCGGACGGCTTCATCACCTTCAAGGCCGAGGTCTCCGGCACCGTCGCGAAGGTCGACGTGAAGACGGGCGGCTACGTGCAGGCCGGTTCGGAGCTCGGCACCATCCACAAGGAGGACAGCCTCTTCGTGACGTCGAGCTTCATCGTCACCGCACGGGACTACGGGCGGATCCGCAACGGTGCCGCGGTCGACCTCGTGCTCCCGAACGACACGACGATCCGCGGGACCGTGAAGAGCGTCAGCGTCGAGACGAACGACCAGGGGCAGGCGAAGACCACGGTCGACGTCGAGAGCCCCGAGCTGTCCGCCTCGCCGACGACCGGCATCACGAGCCCCGGGACCCCGGTGGACGCCACCCTGCACCTGCGGGACGACGGCCGGCTCGCGGGCGTAACGGACCTCGTGCGCGACTTCGCGCGGCAGATCGGCCTGTGACCGTGCTCCGGCTGCCTCGGTCCGCCCGTCGCGACCAGGCGCCGGACGCGCGCCTGCGGGTCGGCGTGCGCCGCGCCTCCAGACCGGTCCTGGCCGTCACCGTCGTGACGACCGTCGCGGTGCTCCTCACCGCGTGCACCGGGACTGGAGGCGCGGACCACCCCCGCGAGACCACCGCACCCTCCGCGAGTGGTGCGGCACAGGCGCGTGCCGTCGCCCGTCTCGGCGACGTCGCGTCGTCGAAGGCGGGCGCGATGCGCCTCGCCGACGGCCTGCTGCCGCCGACGAACCGGTGGTTCTCCGGACTCGTGTTCGGCGACGCCCCACAGCCCGTGTTCCCCAGTCCGATCTCGTGGCAGGTGACCGACGACGGCTTCGCGGCCGGGCTCCCGGTCGTGTCGGCCACCGAGAAGACCATCGCCGGCGGCGCGACGCAGCAGGTCGGCCTCGACCTCGGCGCGACCTCGACCGAGGTCTCGGCGTACGACGCGGTGTCGGTGACCGTGGAGCACCGTCGCGGCGCGACCGTCCTCGGACACACCGTGCTCGCCGAGGGGTCGCCGCTCGTGACCTACACCGCCGCGCGTGCCGGAACCGTCACCACGACGGCGCCGATCGACGTGACCGGCACCCGGACCGGCACCGTGACGAGCGGTGGGCGCACCTGGCAGCTCGTGGTCCGCGACGGCACGATCGACGGTGACGCGGTCGCGCTCTCGGCCGGCGGCAGCATCGTCCTCCTGCCCGTGCCGGACGGCGCGACCGCAGCACAGACCGACCGGCTCGTCCGGGCCGCCCGGCCGCTCACGGGCGTCGCGCTCGGGCGGAGCGCCTCGCGGGGGCAGCAGCACACCACGCTGACGTACGACTTCGGCTCCGACGACCCGGGCGTCCTCGTCCCGCAGCCCGGGCAGGGCACGACCGGGCTCGACTGCACGGGCCTGCACTACGACACCGTCCAGGGCGCCGCACCGGTCTGCACCGGCTCGGCCCTCCGGCTCGCGGTCGACACCGTCGAGCCCTCTGACACCCTCGATGTGTCCGGGCTGTCGTCCGCCGACCGGTCGACGCTCGTCGCCCAGGTGCGTGCCGACGCCTCGACCGTGAACGCGTCGTCCTACGCGGCGGACAGCTACGCCGGTGGGAAGGACCTGTACCGCGTCGCGAACCTGTACCGGCTCGCGACCGAGCTCGACCTGCCGTCGGTGGCGAGCACGCTGAAGACCTCGGTGGTGGACGAACTCGACCAGTGGCTCGACGCCGCCGGGTGCGGGACGCGGACCGCCCGGTGCTTCGCGTACGACCCGACCGTGCACGGACTCGTCGGACAGGAGGCCTCGTTCGGCTCCGACGAGTTCAACGACCACCACTTCCACTACGGGTACATCCTGTCCGCCGCCGCGGTGCTGGCCGCCGACGACCCCGAGCTCGTCAGCCGCTGGCGCACCGTCGCCGACCTCGTCGCCGCGGACATCGCCTCGCCGGAAGCCACGGCCTCGTTCCCACAGCTGCGCGTCTACGACCCGTACGCGCAGCACTCCTGGGCGTCCGGCTTCTCGCCGTTCGCCGACGGCAACAACCAGGAGTCGTCGTCCGAGGCCGTCTCGGCGTGGAACGGCGTCGCGCTCTGGGGTGCGGTCTCGGGGTCGTCGTCCCTCGAGTCGGTCGGCACGTGGCTGCTGTCGAACGAGGCCGCGTCGGCCCGCCGGGACGTGCTCGACCCCGACCTGTCCGCGTTCCCGGAGTTCCGGCACGAGGTGGTCTCGCTGACCTGGGGCGGGAAGCGGGACCACGCGACGTGGTTCAGCGCCGCCGCGGCAGCACCCGCGGGGATCGAGCTCATCCCGATGCCGGCCGTCGCTCGGTCGTACGTCGCCGCCGGCGGAGCCGCGCAGATCCGCCGGGTGCTCGCTGAGGCCGTGCCGGACGGCCGGTACGACGTCCAGTTCGGCGACTACCTGCTCATGTACCGGGCGTTGGCGTCGCGGTCGGAGGCGCGGGCGGCGCTCGGCGCGGCCCGGGACCTGCCGGACGCGGTGGTCGACTCGGCGAACTCGCGGTCGTACATGCTCGCGTGGATCATGGCGCGGGCGTAGGCGGGCGTAGGCGGGCGTAGGCGGGCGTAGGCGGGCGTAGGCGGGCGTAGGCGCGCGCAGGCGGGCGGGGCCGGGCGTAGGCGGGCGTAGGCGGGCGTAGGCGCGTAGGCGCGTAGGCGCGTAGGCGCGCGGGGCCGCGGGGTGTGGGGGCGCGGGGTGCGGGGTGTGGGGGCGCGGGGTGCGGGGTGCGGGGGCTGCGCTCCGCACCGTGCGCGGTTCGCGATCCGGTGCGAGGAAGGTCGCTCGGTGCGGCGCTGCATGCTCGCACCGAGCGGTCGCCGGCGCACCGGCTGGACAACCTCGCACGGTGCGCGGCGCGCTGACCTCGCACCGGCCGGGCAACCTCGCACCGTGCGGACGGCCACGCACGGTGCTGGGCGCCGCCGGACGCATCGAGCGGAGTCCCCGCCCGCCCCACACCGTCCGTCGTTCGCGATCCGGTGCGAGAAAGGTGGCTCGGTGTGGCGCTGCATGCTCGCACCGAGCGGTCGCCGGCGCACCGGCCGACCAAGCCTGCACGGTGCGCGGCGCGCTGACCGCGCACCGGCCGAACTACCTCGCACCATGCGGACCGGCACCAGCCCAGCACCGGCCGGACAACCCCGCACGGTGCGCTGTGTGCCGATCAGGTCTGGCAGCGCGGGCACCAGTACGTGTCGCGCAGCGTGAGCTCCGAGTCGCCGAGCTCCCCGTGCCGGATCGGCGTCCCACACCGCAGGCACGGCTTCCCCGCTCGCCCGTACACCCAGAAGCGACGCCCGGGCCGGTCGACACCGGTGGTCACCCGGGCGTTCCGGTCCCGGTTGGCGAGGATGAGTCGGCTCGCCAGGGCGATCACCCGCGCCGGGTCGTGCACCTCGCGCACCGGACGGGTCGGCAGCACGCCGCGCAGGAAGCACAGCTCGTTCCGGTACACGTTGCCGAGGCCGGCGAGCACCCGCTGGTCGAGCAGTGCCAGGCCGATCGGACGTTCCGGGTCGCGCGTGAGGTTCGCCAGGGCGAGGTCGGCGTCCCAGTCGGGACCGAGCAGATCGGGACCGAGGTACCCGACGACCTCGGACTCCTGGTCGCGGGGGACGACCTCGAGCACGCCGAGGGTGAAGCCGACCGTGGAGACGTCGGCGGCGCTGCCCGGCCCACCACCGGTCGCGTCGAGGACCACTCTGGCCTGGTGCGCCGGGCGACGCCATCGGTCCCCGGGGGCGTAGACGTCCCACCGGCCCTCCATCTTGAGGTGCGAGTGGATGGTGAGGTCACCGATCCGGTGCAGCAGGTGCTTGCCACGGGGAACGACCTCGTCCACGGTGCGGCCGACGAGGTCGAGCGTCGCGAACGCCGGCACCCGGAAGTCGCTCCGGGTGAGGACCTTTCCCGCCAGGGCGGTGTGGAGCCGTCGCGCGGCCCGGAAGACGGTGTCGCCCTCAGGCACGGGCCACCCCCGCCGAGCCGTCAGACACGGAGACGCAACCCCTGCGGTGTGGCGGTGAACCCGGCCTCGCGGAGCGCCGAACCGAGCGGCGTCTCGAGGACGAAGTCCCCGTTCACCCGCTCGACCGAGAGCTTCCGCAGACCGGTCCGCACCGTGGCCGCGATCGACGCCGCGGCCACGGCGAGGTCGGCCGGGTCGTCGGTGAAGGTCAGCACCGACTTGCCGCCACGCTCGACGTACACCGCGAGGTGCCCGTCGACCGTCGTGACGAGCGCGCCCGCCTTGCGCCCGGGCCGGTGGCCTCGTCCCGTGGTCTTCGTAGGAGCCGGGTCCGCGGCCGCAGCGGGACGATCAGCGGTGCCGTCGGCGCTGCCCGCAGCATCGTCGTCGGGGCCGGCGGAGTCCGACGGCCACGGCAGCGACGCCCCGAACGGGTTCGCCGGGTCGGTCGCCGCGAGGGTCAACGCTTCGCGGGCGCGGTCGGGATCGGCGCGTTCGTCGTCGTCGAGGTCTCGCGCGTACGTGCGGAGCCGGTCGACGGTGGGTCCGGTCGCGAACTGTGCGGCCCCGAGCCCCTCGACGAAGTACCCGCGGCGGGCCCGGCCGGACTCCTCGAAGCGGGAGAGCACCCGGTACACGCCGGCGAAGCCACCGCGGACACCCTCGACCTGCACGGCGCCGCGGGTGACGACGCCGTACCGTTCGAGCAGCTGTTCGGCGGTCGCCGCGGCCCGGACGGTCGAGTCGGACTCGGCCAGGGGCAGCAGGGACCACCGGCCACCGACGGACGGCGGACCGGACTGCGTCGGCAACGTCGGCCGTCGACGCCCGCGGTACGCCCGGGCGCGGGGCGCGCTGGAGCTCTTCGCCTTCCCGCCGAGCATCGCCCGCAGCGGCGCGAAGGTGTCGTTCGTGATCTGTCCCGCCCACACGAGGTCCCACAGCGCGGTCGACAGGGCGGTGTCGTCGGTGCTCCCCACCGCCTGTCCGAGCTGCCGGAAGAAGTACGCCCCGCCTCCGGCCAGTGCTCCGAGCACGTCCCGTTGCAGTTCGGTCGTCTCGTCACCGGAGGGCTCGGCCAAGGTGGCCGCGGCGGTGTCGGCCAGGTGCAGGCGGACCCAGCCGTCGTTGCCGGGCAGGGTGCCACCACCCGACCAGAGGACCTCGCCCGTGGCGGTGAGCTCGTCGAGCATGCTCGGCGCGTAGTCGCTGACACGGACCGGCAGGACCAGGGTCTCCCACGCACTGGCGGGCAGGGCCACCCCGGCGAGTTGATCGACGACCTGGAGCACCCCGTCGATGCCGCGCAGGCCGCTGCGGGCCCCGCCCGTCCGGACGTGCTGCCACGCGGGCAGGAACCGCGCGAGGGCGTCCGGCGCGACCGGCTCGACCTCGTGCCGGAGCGCCGCGAGCGACTTCGTGCGGATGCGGCGCAGCACCTCGGCGTCGCACCACTCCGCGCCCTGCCGGTCGGGACGGAACTCGCCCTCGACCACACGGCGGTCGGCGACGAGTCGCCGCAGGGTGTCCTGCACCACGGCGATCCCGAGGCCGAGTCGTCCGGCGTCGTCGAGGTCAGAGAACGGTTCTTGGGATCGGGAGTGCTGGCCGGGCAGGTCGAAGCGCGGATGCGCGACCGGTTGATCGAAGACGGTTTGGCAGGCCGTATCCGCAGGGGCACCCCGAGGGCGTCGCCCAGGCGCGAGGCATCCTCGATCAGCGCCACGGTGGGTTGCACCGCCGTGCGCGAGGGAGACCACACGCCGATCGAGGTCGAACGCGACCAGCGCGGTCTGCACCTCGGTCGCAGCGGCGGCGCGGTCGTCCGCTGCCGCCAGCCAGCTCCGGTCCAGAATCTCGTCGAGGTCGAGTGCGCCGACGAGCCGCAGCACGTCGACGATCCCCTCGGTGTCGCGCGCCCGGCGATCCGGCGACAGGCGTTGCAGGTCGCGTTCGACCGAGGCGATGACGGCGGGGTCGAGGAGTTCCCGCAGCTCTGCCCGACCGAGCAGCTCGCCGAGCAGGGTCGAGTCGAGCGACAGCGCTGCGGCCCGACGTTCGGCGAGCGGTGAGTCGCCCTCGTACATGAACGCGGCCACGTACCCGAAGAGCAGCGAACGCGCGAACGGCGACGGGGTCTCCGTCTCGGTCTCCACCAACCGGATGCGCCGCCCCGCGATGTCGTCGGCGATCCCCAGCAGTGCGGGGACGTCGTACACGTCTTGCAGCACCTCGCGCACGGTCTCGAGCACGATCGGGAACGACGGGTACTTCTGGGCGACCTCGAGCAGCTGCGACGCCCGCTGCCGCTGCTGCCAGAGCGGCGACCGCTGCCCGGGGTTCCGTCGGGGCAGCAGGAGCGCCCGGGCGGCACATTCGCGGAACCGGGCGGCGAAGAGCGCCGATGCCCCGACCTCGTCGGTGACGAGCGCGTCGAGGTCGTCCCGCTCGAACACGAACAGGTCGGCACCGGGTGGCTCGGCGTCGGTCTCGGGGATGCGCACGACGATCCCGTCGTCGGCCGCCATCGCGTCGCCGTCGATCCCGTGGCGTTCCCGGAGCCGGGCGGCGACCGCCAGTGCCCACGGCGCGTGCACCTGCATGCCGTAGGGCGAGTGCAGGATGAGTCGCCAGTCGCCGAGCTCGTCGCGGAAGCGCTCCACGACGAGCGTCGTGTCGTTGGGCACGTGCCCGGTCGCAGCACGCTGGTCGCGCAGGAAGGTCAGCAGGTTCGTCACCGCGCGCTCGTCGAGTCCGCCGGCGGCGACCCGGGCGCGGGCGTCGTCGTCCGACGCTCCCTCGACCTCGCGCACGAAGGTCCCGGTGGCACGCCCGAGCTCGGCGGGGCGACCGATGCCGTCGCCCTTCCAGAACGGCACGCGACCCGGCTGCCCGAAGGCCGGACTGACCAGCACCCGGTCGTGGGTGATCTCCTCGATGCGCCAGCTCGTCGCGCCGAGGGCGAAGACGTCGCCCACGCGGGACTCGTAGACCATCTCCTCGTCGAGCTCGCCGACGCGGGAGGCCTTCTCGCCCACCATGAAGACGCCGAACATGCCGCGGTCGGGGATCGTCCCGCCGCTGGTGACCGCGAGTCGCTGCGCACCCGGTCGCCCGGTCAGCGTGCCGTGCACGCGGTCCCACACCAGGCGCGGGCGGAGCTCGGCGAACTCGTCGCTCGGGTAGCGGCCGGTGACGAGGTCGAGCGTGGCCTCGAACGCCGACCGGGGGAGTCCGCTGAACGGGGCGCTCCGCCGGACCAGCTCGAACCAGTGCTCGACGTCGACCGTGTCGATCGCACCCGCCGCCACCGTGTGCTGCGCCAGGACGTCGAGGGGGTTCGCCGGCACCGAGATCGACTCGATCTGCCCGGACACCATCCGCTCGACCGTCACGGCGCTGTTCACCAGGTCAGCCCGGTGCTTCGGGAACAGCACGCCGCGCGAGATCTCGCCGACCTGGTGCCCGGCGCGACCGACGCGCTGCAGGCCGCTGGCGACGGACGGCGGCGCTTCGACCTGTACGACGAGGTCGACCTCGCCCATGTCGATGCCGAGCTCGAGCGAACTCGTCGCGACGACGCAGCGCAGTCGACCGGACTTCAGGTCGTCCTCGATGATCGCGCGCTGGTCCTTCGAGACGGAACCGTGGTGGGCGCGGGCGAGCACGGGCACCGAGGCGTCGGACCCGCCGCCGCCGGTCTGCCCGGACGCACCGATGGTCTGGGCGGGTGGCCGCTTCGTCCCCTGGGGTGCGACCGCATGCGCCGACGTCCGCGCCGGCGACTGGGGACGTCCGCGCGCGACCGGCAGCCCGTCGTCGGCGGGGGAGGCACCGGCCGGCACGAGTGCACCGTCACCGACGGAGCCGGCCGCCGCCAGCACCCGTTCCTCGTGGATCTCGTTCAGCCGAGCCGTCAGCCGTTCGGCCAGACGTCGGGAGTTCGCGAAGACGATCGTCGACCGGTGTTCCTCGACGAGGTCGACCACCCGTTCCTCGACGTGGGGCCAGATCGAGCCGTTCGTCGGGGACTCCGTCGCGTCCGCCCCGACCGGCGGCGCACCGAGCTCGGTCATGTCGTCGACGGGGACGACCACGCGCAGGTCGAAGGTCTTCTGCGCCGGCGGCGCGATGATCGACACCGGGGCGCGTCCGCCGAGGAACCGCGCGACCTCTTCCGGAGGGCGCACCGTCGCCGAGAGGCCGATGCGCTGCACGGGCTTCTCGAGCAGGTCGTCGAGCCGCTCGAGTGACACCGCGAGGTGCGCTCCCCGCTTGGTGGACGCCACCGCGTGCACCTCGTCCACGATGACGGTGTCGACGTTGACGAGGGTCTCGCGCGCCTGCGAGGTGAGCATCAGGTAGAGCGACTCGGGCGTGGTGATGAGGATGTCCGGCGGCTGCCGCAGCATCTTCTGCCGGTAGGATGACGGGGTGTCACCGCTGCGGACCCCGACCGTGACGTCTGGTGGTTCGAGCCCGAGGCGCCGGGCGGTCTGGGTGATGCCGACGAGCGGGCTGCGCAGGTTCCGTTCGACGTCGACGCCCAGTGCCTTCAACGGTGACACGTAGAGCACCCGGGTGCGCTGCTTCGCGGGTGGCCGGTCGGTCGAGCTGATGAGCCGGTCGATCGACCACAGGAACGAGGCC